>JBPCVB010000362.1:0-5847 GCA_051010855.1 Pirellulaceae bacterium
CGGGTCCGAGGCCGAAGTCGCCCATCATGCGGCCGGACTGCAGCGTGAAACGGACGTGAGAATTGCCGCTCCGGACGACGTTTTGCGGTGGGCTCGCAGCAACGATCTGGTGATCTTCTTCAGCGAACATTTCCAGCGGTTTCGCCGCACGTGGCATGAACTGAATCGACGCGGCTGCAACACTCTGTACGCGATCGATGGAATTCTCGAATGGCGTAATGCCTGGGAAAACCGCGACGACGAACCTGCCAGCCCATGGACGATGCGACCGGTACTCTGCGACAAGGTTGCTTGCATCGGATCGTCTCAGGTGCGTGTGCTGAACCAGTGGGGCAACGCGGGGAAAACCGAACTCGTCGGACTTCCCAGACTGGATGACTTCCCCAAAGCGAATAAAACGCCCGTCGACAAAAAACAGCCGTTTCGTTTGCTGGTCACGACTGCCAAATGGCCCGGGTTTACACCCGAGCAAACGGAGCTGGTTGAACGCTCCTTGCAGGACTTGCGTGGCTATCTCGACGCGACACCTGAGATCGGTGGCCGTTCGATCGAGGTGGTCTGGCGATTGACCGGTGGACTGGATGAGCGAGTCGGTGTTGTCAACCAGTTGAACGACGTGTCCGGCCAGGAGTTAAGGAATGTCCTCGCTGATGTCGATGCCGTAATCACGACTCCGTCCACGGTGATGCTGGAAGCGATGTTAGGTGAACTGCCGGTGTGCCTCCTGGATTACACCAACAGCCCACGTTATGTCGATGCGGCATGGTCCATTTCTGCCGAGTCGCATTTTGCAGAGGTGTTGCCTCAAATGGCGGACCCTGCACCCAGACGCCTGATGTACCAGCGTGCACTGTTGGAAGACGCGTTACAGGCGACCGAGAGTGCCAGTCAGCGAATGGCCGAACTGGCCTACGAAATGATCAGGATCGGACACGACTGTCGTGCCGCGAATCGGCCTGTGAGATTTCCCGCCCAAATCCTGCCGCCGATTGCCGCTGAACCGCTGATCAACCCGGCTTTGCTGTATCCGGATCGCCCCGAGCTGACGACCGAGCACAACGTGGCGGAAGCCAATGCTCTGGTGGGCGATTCCTGGCGAAAGATCGAGGAACTGGAAGCGCGAATCGCCTTGCTGGAATACGAACTGGAGCGAGCGGCTGAAGGCTTTGAGAAAATTGCCGCCCATCCCGTGGTGGCACCGTTACTAAAAGTGCGCTCGGTGGCTGCCCGTATGGGCGGGCACATTGCTGCCGTATTGTCGCCCCGCAAACCTGAATCAGAAACTGCTAACTGAGCATGATTGTTGCACAGACCGATCTGACAAAACGCGTCAGTTCAACGGCACTCGACACGTCGTTGAACGAGGTGGTCGTGGTGTGCGCCTGCGATGATCATTACGCGATGCCGTTGACGGTGATGTTGCATTCGGCCGCCAGAAACCTGAGTCCTGGAAATCGGCTGCTGGTTTATTTCATCGATGGTGGACTGAGCGAATCCAGCTGGGCAGCAGTCAGTGAAACGCTGGTTGACTTGCCGATCGATATCTATTCCGTGCAGCCCGATTATTCGCTGGTGGAGCATCTGCACACGTCACATCATGTGACGCCAGCCGCTTATTTGCGACTGTTGACGGCCGAGATGTTGCCCGAGCACGTGGAGAAGGCGATCTATCTGGATTCCGATCTGGTAGTCATGGATGATCTCAACAAACTTTGGGATATGCCCCTCGACGACAACTACTGTCTGGCGGCGCCCGACGTGGCCTGCCCCTTTATCGATGCCCGGGTTGGCTGCGACAACTTCCGTCACGCAGGCCCTTACCTGGCCGCATGGCGACCCGTGCCAAATTATCTCGAGCTGGGGCTGGATCCGGCTGCCGAGTATTTCAACAGCGGCGTCATGGTGTTGAATCTCGACCAATGGCGGCAGGATCAGGTTGCCGGACAAATGCTGGATTGCCTGGCACAGAACAAGTCACACATCTGGTGCTGGGACCAATACGCCCTGAACGTGGTGTTTCACCGTCGGTGGGGCCGCTTGCCGGCTCGCTGGAACCAGGGCGCTCATGTGCTCGATTACCCTTCGTTATCCACCAGTCCATTGGATCGCGACGAATACCAGGAAATGTGCGACGATCCTGCAATCGTTCACTTCACGACCGAATTCAAGCCCTGGCAGTACCACTGGACGCATTTGCGCGGTGACCAGTTCTTTTTGGCGCTGGACGAAACTGCCTGGCGGGGTTGGCGTCCGATCAAACCGGAGTTTTCGTGGCCTGACTGGCAGCAGCGAAAAATGGTTGGCCTGGTCAAGTGGATTGTAGTCCGTTCTCGCAAGGTAGCTTCAATCTGGACGGTGCCCGCCAAATGATTCGAAAACAGGTTCAAGCCAGGAAAATTGAGGCGACTCTCGTTGACCAGACAACTGGTCCGCGTTTGACCATTTTCGCCATCCCCAAGCCCTTTAAGGGGATTGTGTCCACGATTCAGGAAAACGCCATCGCCAGCTGGGCCAGCCTGCAACCGCACGCAGAAATATTTCTGTTCGGTGACGAGAACGATCAAGAACTGCAACGCGTCGCACGCGAATATGGCGCAACCGTTTTGCCGGTACGTGTCAACGAGTTTGGTACCCCGCTGGTAAACGATGCAATTCAGCAGGTCAAGACAATCGCCTCGGGTCAGGTCTTGTGTTACACCAATGGCGACATGGTATTTGGGCCTGAATTGCTGCAAGTGACCAGTGATCTGCATGACCATGAGATAATTGACTGGGTGGGAATCGGTCAACGCATCGAACTGGATGTCAACGAGCCAGTACCCATGGACTCAAGCACTGCGGTCAATGAGTTTTTTGATCGAGCACGTCGCGATGGTCGAGTCAGCTCGATTGTGTGCAAGGAATATTTTGTCTTCCCCATCCACCTGTTCGATGCGGTTCCCGATTTCGCAGTGGGCCGCGGGAATTGGGACAACTGGATGGTCTCGCATGCGAAGTCCGGCAATGTGCCCATTGTCGACTTGACGCCTGTGTTGCCGGCGATTCACCAGAACCACGACTATTCGCACGTGCCCGGAGGCCGAAAGAGCGCCTATTACGCCGGGGAAGAAGCTCGCGAGAACCAGCGACTGGCTGGAGGGCGCAATCTGATCTCCGGAAGCACTGCCAATTGGCAAATGACCAAAAGTGGTCTGAAACGGCTGAAATTCCCGATGTTAAGAATGGTCGGTGACGCACCCCGTTTCGTGTCACTTTTGAGGAATCTGCTGTTTTTAGGGTACATCATGCCCGGATTCCCGTTCAGCTAATGATTAGCTACCGTCCTGCCTCCATTTTGGCGAATTACAATAGATGGAGCGCAGAATCCGATTTCCGCGTGTTTCCCGGAACGAAACTGGAATTTTAGGGGGGGCAAACAGTTGACCAGTCACGGGGTCCCGTGACAGTATAGCGTCAGCTGTTTTGTTGGCCGGTCCCTCACTGGCCAGCAACCACGCATCATGGACTCACACTTTTTGGTACACCAGCAGCGAACATCGGATCTGTCAAGATCCCGACGGCATTCAACATGCCGTTTCTGTGGCCTCGACCCGGGTCATGTAAACGCGGTGCACGAACCATATAGCAATACAAGGTAACGTGCATGTTGATTGCCGCGATCATCTCAGCCAGCCTGCTGACTGTAATGTCGATTCTTCACGTGCTGGCCGCGAAATATTTTTCGGTGTCGATCGTCAATGGCAAACGCCCGGTTGATGTCACGTTTCAGCCGCGAGCCACGATCATCCTGTCGATTCGCGGTTGCGACCCGTCGCTTGAAAAGAACCTCGTCGGTTTGTTGCAACAGGACTACGACAACTACGACATTATTGCAGTGGTCGATCACCAGACTGATGAAGGATGGGCCACGATCCATCACATCAAGAGTGAATTCGATACCGAACACCGCCTGAAGATTTGCGAACTTTCATCACCTGGCAACTCATGCAGCCTCAAATGCAGTGCGCTGGTTCAGGCGTTTGACAGACTCCCGGAAGAAACCGAAGTCATCGTGCTGGTGGACGCCGATGTGGTGCCGCACCGTGAATGGCTGCTGCAGGCGACCAGTCCGCTTGCCGATTCTGATGTCGGCGTGGTCACAGGCAATCAATGGTTTGAACCCCACAATCAGGCGGCTGGTTCGGTGGTACGAAGTCTGTGGAATGCCGGTGCTTTGGTCCCGACTGCCGTGTTGGCCAATCCCTGGGCTGGCACCTGTGCCCTGCGTGTCGCCGATATTCGCAAGGCCGGGTTGGTTGATATCTGGAAACAGTCGATTGTTGATGACGGGCCGTTGCGGGCTGCCATCAAGCCGCTGGGCAAGCACATCGTGTTCAATCCCGAATTGATCATGGTCAACCGCGAAAACTGCACGGCCGAATATGTGAATCGATATGTGCCGCGGATGTTGACCTGGTCGCGAATTTACGAAACGACATACATCACGACGTTTCTGCATATGGTGTTTCTGGTCGGAAGTCTGATCGCCTGTGGCGTTCTGGCTGTGGCCGGTATCGTCGGTGGCAATCTGTTGGTTAGCGGCATCTGTCTTGCGGCCCTGGTCGCGAACGTGCTGTTGAACCTGGGTAGCTACGTGGTTGTCCGGGACAGCATTCGCCGGATTGAATCGCGGCGTGATGAAATTCGACACCAGCATTACCTCAGCCCCCTGAGCCCGCTTCGACTGCTCAGGTTGGCGATGCTGATTCCTGTCTGCCAGATCGGTTTCGGCTGGTGGACGATTCGCTCGTTGTTTGCCCGCCGGGTTAACTGGCGTCAGATCACCTACGAAATTGACGGGCCAGCAAGCATTCGCATGATTGACTATCGACCGATCAATCTTGAGTCGGAAGTGGCCACGTCTCGCGTGTCGATCTAGATCTGCCACAGATTGACCCCTGGTTTTCTGCGATCCCCAAAGGGCCAGGAACGCCGCTGGCCGGCCGTCTCTGGCCGTTCGTTTTTCTACAGCCCGACGATGGGCTACAATCCTGGCAGAATAGCCACGGATGTCTTTGCTACTTCCCGTTGTTTGGCTTGAGGAAAAACGATGATGCTTTTCCACCGACTGTTTTTGGTTTCTTTTCTGTGTGGAACAATTATGAACTTTCCCCACCATGGTGCCGCTCAGGATCCCGATGCGCCGCGAGCCGCCCAGGTCCCCTACGAAATTACCACGCACGGCCAAGCCCGTATCGACGAGTATTATTGGCTGCGTGAACGCGAAAACCCCGATGTCATTAGCTACCTGAATCAGGAAAACGAGTACACCAAGTCGAAGATGACGGATGTGGAGCAGCTGGAATCCGAGTTGTTCGAACAAACCGTGGCACGGATCAAGCAGACGGATCAGTCGGTGCCCTATACCGATCGCGGTTTCGTTTACTACCGCCGCTTCGAGGAAGGCAAGCAGTATCCAATTTACTGCCGCAAACCGCTTGACGATCCGGGTGCAGCCGAGTTCATCATGCTGGATGTCAATCAGTTGGCCGAGGGCCAGTCCTTCTGCAGTGTGGTGGGTTTATCGGTAAGTCCTGCCAGCAATCTGCTGGCCTATTCGGTCGATTTTATCGGGCGTCGCAAATACGCCATCCGCTTCAAGAACCTGGAAACCGGCGAAATGCTGGATGATGTGATCGAGGATGTCTCGGGCAGCGTGGAATGGGCCGAGGACAACGCCACCGTGTTCTACGTCAACAAGGACCCGCAGACGCTGCGTTCCTACCAGATCATGCGACATCGCCTGGGCACCGGAGCCGCCGATGACGTGCTGGTTTACGAAGAGCCGGACGAGGAATTCAATTGTCG
>JBPCVB010000363.1:0-2968 GCA_051010855.1 Pirellulaceae bacterium
GATTTACATGTCACGCATGGACTTTTTTCCGGGTTCGAACTGCGGGCTGTCGCTTGGCAGACGTCAACTGTCATAATGATGCATATCCGGAACCTACGTTCGACCGGGGATTGACGATCGTCATCGAATTGAGAGTGCAACATGAAATACATGACCTCACAATTGATGTACATGGTCCGCAAGAAAGGGAATAAACGAAACCTCGTATTCCTGGCCCGTTTCTTTGCGATTCTGATCCTGATGGTCACCGTATTCAGCGTGCTGTTTCACATCATCATGCAGCGGGAAGGCCAGGATCACACTTGGATCACGGGATTTTACTGGACCCTGACCGTGATGACGACGCTCGGGTTTGGCGACATCACATTCAACAGCGATGTCGGCAGAGTCTTTTCCATCCTCGTGCTGATGTCCGGAATCATCTACCTGCTGGTATTGTTGCCATTCACGTTTATCGAGTTTTTTTATGCGCCGTGGATCGAAGCTCAGGAGGCCATGCGGACGCCACGGCGTTTGCCCTCCAGCACACAGGGACACGTGATCCTGACCAATGACGATCCGGTTTCCAGATCACTCATCCGAAAATTGGAAAAGTTCAATTACAAATATGTCGTGTTGGTGGAGGATACCGAACACGCCACGCAGTTGATCGACGACGGAATACGCGCCGTCATCGGCGAAGTCGCCAGCCCGGAAACTTTTCGCAATGTCAATGTCGACCGTGCAGCGCTGGTGGTTACCACACACGGCGACATGGCGAACACCAATATTAGTTTTACGGTCCGCGATATGGCGCCGGACGTGCCGATCGTTGCGACTTGCGACGCCGCCAATGCGGTTGACGTTATGGCTTTGGCCGGGGCCACGACTGTGCTTCGTCTGGGTGAAATGATGGGGCAGGCGTTTGCGCGGTGTACTGTCGGCGGAGACGCGGTGACACATGTCGTGGGCAACGTCGACGAACTGCTAATTGCGGAGGCCAATACGACGCGCACGCCGCTGGTTGGTAAAACGTTGCGGGATGCCCGGCTGACGGAGCTGGGAGTCAGCGTGGTTGCCGTGTGGGATCGTGGCGAGTGCTCATATGCTACGCCCGATACGGTAATCGGTGATCATGCGATTCTGGTGATGGCCGGTTCCGCTGAACAATTCCGCAGTTACGACGAGAGATACATCATCTACAACTATTCGGGAAAACCGGTTGTGATCCTTGGCGGTGGCCGCGTGGGTCGCGCCGCCGTCCGCGCCCTGACAGGACGCGGAATTCAGGCTTGCATTGTCGAATTGCTTGCCGACCGCGTCCCCGATGACATGAATTCGGTGATCGGCGATGCGGCTGATCTCGAAGTCCTGACCGCGGCGGGTTTGATGCAAGCGCCTTCCGTCCTGATTACCACCCATGACGACAGCCTGAACATCTATCTGACGATTTATTGCCGTCGTCTTTGCCCGGACATCCAGATCATCATTCGTTGCACTTTGGAACGCAATACCGCCACGTTGCACCGCGCCGGCGCAGATTTCGTTTTTTCCTATTCCTCGATGGGTGCGACGAACATGTTTAACCTGATCAAGCGAAGCCGAATTGTAACCATCTCTGAAGGACTGGAGATCATTCGCACCGAAGTGGCCGAGGGACTGGCAGGCAAAACCATCGCGGAATCACGGGTAAGGGAAAAAACCGGATGCACAATTGTCGCCGTGCGGGATGACTCGACAAAATTGCGGATCAACCCGCCTCCCGATATGCTGCTGGAATCAGGACATGAGTTAATACTGTTTGGCGATGTCGAATCCGAAGAACAGTTTCTGCAACGATTTGGTGGTAATTGACCGTGACTGGCGGACGCTTGATTTTCTGTGAGCGGCAGGGCGCTAGCCGCCGGCCTGGATGATTGAACAGGAGGTAACCGAGATAACGGAGGTTCGCAATCGTGTCCTGCAGCTATTTTGAACAAAGGGCGCAAAGGAAGCAAAGACAACCGCTTAGACCATACACTCACCGATAACTTACTTTGCGTCCTTCGCGATCTTCTGTAAAACCACATCCGAAACCATCAACATTAACAAACAAATATTTCCGCAGGACGGCAAAAATAACGACAGCTTCGGAAAACAAATAGTGTTTTTGGGAACGAGTTATTTTGAACCACTAATTACACGAGTAAACACGAATTCGTTGCGCACCGATTCGCGAACATTTGTGTTGTTCGTGGCTGTACGGTGCCGTGTTCGTTTTTTTTCTTAGCGCATTTTGTTACCGGCGATACAGCCAAGAATTGCGACCATCGTTAATATTTTAGACGTTTCACCATTTCTACTTTATAGTGAATTAGTTCCATGGAAAAATTTACAACACCGATACTTGGGGTCCTGCTGCTCGTTTCCTGGCTTGTTCTGCCACAACAAAAAAACGACTTGCAGCCGATCAAAACAAGCCAGCTGTCCATCGTGAACGACGAGGGAAAAACAGTTCTAAAACTTTCCGGTGATCAGGAAGGCGGCATCATCTCTATTCGCTCGCAGAAAGAAAAAGAACTCGTCGTACTGCGGACCAACGACACTGGCGGCTATATCCAGGTGTTTCAACACGACGGCAAACCGGGAGCCAGGATGTGGGTCGGACCGTTGACGCATGACAAGATTGCCGGCAACGTGCAGGTTTTTGGTCCTGAAGGCGAGTCTGCCGTGGTACTGGGTTCAGGCCATGAGGGGGATGTCCCGGTAAGCATGGGTGCCGGAGTGCGCGGGGGCGTCATCAGCCTGGATCGTGACGGCAAACAGCACCTGTTGGACCCCCTTAAACTCGATGAGATGAAGGCTGCACTCCGCGCCAAAAGCGAGTCAGGGGATGCCCATTAATCCCAGACGTACCGTTCATCGATTTCGATGCCACGTCTTCCCATTTCGTGGCGTCGTAAATCCCAGGCAGATCCGCGCTCGACTTATCCGCCGGATTTGTTTGCAG
>JBPCVB010000364.1:0-4058 GCA_051010855.1 Pirellulaceae bacterium
GCGAAGAGCCGCTGGACCTGGGTCGTTTTGAGGTCACCGATGAAGCGGACCACAAGGGTCAGTTCAAAACGCCTACGCTACGCAATGTCGGCATGACAGCCCCCTATATGCACGACGGCAGTATCGCTACGCTGCGCGAAGTCGTCGAGTTTTATAACAAGGGCGGCGGTGACAATCCGCATCTGGATTCGCGGATGAAGTCCCTGAATCTGACCGAGCAGGAAATCGACGATCTGGTGGCTTTCCTCAAGGCGCTCGATGGACGCTATGCATGGGAAGCAGCAGTGGTCGAGCAGCGGGTCGAAGAGGATGGTGGCGCGGGATCCGACTAGCCGCGATGCAACAAACAAAAACGGCGACCCAAATGAGTCGCCGTTCATTGTCTTTCTGTTCAAACAAGCCGGGCTAACGCTCGGATTCTTCCTTTGATGTGGCTTCGATTTCCTCGGCAGGAAACTCTTCGCCCATTTCGGCCAGCAAAGTCATAATGGCATCGTCAAGAGCCTTGATTCCATCTCGACTGCGTTGAGGGTTTTTGTATCGAATCACGCCCTCGGCATCGATAATGTAAACCGTGGGCCAGCCGTCGACTTCCCAACTGTCCGAGATCGTGTTGTCTTCATCGAGTTCGTCCTTGAAGCTGCGCCACGTGACCGTTTCGTCCTCGACGAGTTGCTGCACAGTTTCAATGTCATCGCCGCCGTTGACGCCCAGCAATGCGAAGGGCTTGCCAGCAAGATGTTTTACGAGCGACCGCTCGTGTGGGTACATAGCCCGGCAAGGCGGTCACCAATTACCCCAGAAATCAAGCATCACGACCTTGCCGCGATAGTCCGACAGGTTGAAGACCGTGCCATCGGTATCCTTGGCAGTGATCTCCGGAGCGGCCTTGCCGGCAACCAGCATGGCAACGGGCCCCTCAGGTTGAGCGGGCTGGACGGGTGTAGCCGGCTTGGTGGATTTGGGTTTCTTTGCTTCCTTGACTTCCGACGAGCAACCGAGGATTGCAACAATTGCAATCAACGTCACTGCCGCGGCAAAGGCATGTTTCATTGGGTTATCTCCTAACGAGTGAGGTAGTCAGCCGGGGCCATGGTTGAGATCCGCAAACGACTATTGAATCCGTTTGACGATAATCTGACAAGGTGCTTTGCTCTGTCGGCTAGGGCACAGACACGTCGAAACAGTAAATTAACTCCTGGTCCCGCAGATACAGGCGACCATTGGCGACCGTGGGATGAACCCAAATCGCCCCCTGTGATTTGCGATATTCACTTTGCGGACCCAGCGTGAAGCGTCCGCGTTCCTGCCAGCCATCCGGTGTTGCATCGATCAGCACGACCTCACCACTTGATTCGGCGACCAGATAAAATCGTCCGTCAGCGTAACCGATCGCACCTTTGCCGAGATCATCCTTGTTGCTCCAGACGAGATCACCGGTCGATACGTCCTGGCAAACCCAGCCGACCTGGTCAGAGTAGCCATACAAGTGATCGCCCATCATGATGACGCCCCCATGGTGGTTCTTCATGATCTTGTTGGACCAGACCTGGCGTGGTTCTGCCAAATTGCTGATATCGACCAGCGTCGAGCCAGCGCCATAGCTGGCCGTTGCATAGACCTTGTTATCAAAAAAGATGGGCGTGGGGATCACGGCGGTTTCGCCGGGAAATTCGTGTTGCCATAACAGCGAGCCATTTTCGGGATCGATGCCGACCAGCGATTTCATGGTCAGTTGCACGTAATGGCGTTTGTCGGAATGGTTACCAACGATCATCGACGAGTACTGCGCAGGAGCCGTGAATTCGACGGACTGCCAGATCACGTCCCCGGTCTTTTCATCCAACGCGACGATGGCGCCCTGGTCACCGCCAGGTGTGCACAGCACTTTGCCGTCATCGACGAGCAATGATTCACTGTAGCCCCAATAGGGCGCTTCGCCGCCCAGTCCGGTAAGCGACTTCGTCCAAACCACGCTGCCGTCCGTCGCCTTCAGGCAAGCCACTGTGCCTTTGGCGGACAAAACATAAACGTTGTCGCCACTAACGGTTGGAGTGCAACGAGGGCCGTCACCCCAGTCGTTAACAAAACGTTCGTCGATATCCTGTCGCCATTTGACGGAACCGTCCCCGGTACTCAGACAGACGGCGTATTCGTGATCTGCATTGGCTCCAACCGTGAACAAGTTGTCGCCAACAATGGCGAACCCGGAATATCCATCGCCGCCCTGATGCGAAATCCAGACTTGCTCGGGACCGTTCTCTGGCCATTCCTGGAGCAATCCCGTTTCCTGCGACACGTCATCCCGGTTGGATCCACGCCATTGCGGCCAGTCGTTCTGGGCGACCGCAACGGTGCTGACCGCAAGGCCACTAAACAACCCGATGACAGGAAACAGGGCGACGGTTTTCCAGACCGAACAACCGTTGAATCGACTCATGATTACCACCTGGCAACTGTGTGAAGACCGATGTGAACTAGCCTGGTCTCAGGCTCGCCGGTATTGTACTGGCCCTGGCCCGTCCCGATTGTGTCCTGATGCGCATTTCTGCCGGTTGCGGGTTGTCGATTTGCGGGCAGATGTTGATACTGTTCGCCATATTACGACGAAGTTCGCCCTCCCAGCACCGCAGGAAAACATGCCGACCGATCTCGAGATTGCCTCCCAGGCCACGCTTCAACCCATCCAGGATATCGCTTCGCAACTGGGCATCCCGGCCGATGACTTGCAGCTATATGGTCGCTACAAGGCCAAACTGCCGTTGTCGTTGATTGAGCCGGCCAAGGTCGATCAGTGCAATCTGGTCCTGGTAACGGCCATATCACCGACGCCAGCTGGCGAGGGCAAAACGACGATGTCTATCGGTTTGTCGCAAGGTCTGAATCGTATCGGCAAGCAAACGACCGTGGTGTTGCGAGAACCTTCACTGGGTCCGGTCTTTGGCATCAAGGGCGGCGCGACCGGTGGCGGGCATTCACAAGTCCTGCCGATGGAAGACATCAACCTGCATTTCACGGGCGATTTTTCTGCGATTGAAAAAGCCCACAACCTGCTGTCGGCGCTGGTCGACAACAATTTGCAGAGCAGAAAGAAGTCGCTGGACATTGATCCCCGTACGATCGAATGGAAACGCGTGTTCGATATGAACGATCGAGCCTTGCGACATGTGACGGTTGGTCTCGGTGGTACGGCCGGTGGTGTCCCACGGGAGACTGGATTCGATATCACGGCTGCATCTGAAATCATGGCCATTCTTTGTCTGTCGAATAACGTCGCCGATCTCAAACAGCGACTGTCCCGCATCTTTATCGGATTTACGTTTCGCGATCGCAAACCGGTCTTTGCTCGCGACCTGAACGCACAAGGAGCGATGGCGGCATTGTTGAAGGATGCGATCAAACCGAATCTGGTGCAAACCATTGAAGGCACTCCAGCCATCATTCACGGTGGTCCCTTCGCCAACATCGCTCAGGGAACCAACACGGTCATCGCGACACGAATGGGCATGAGCCTGTCGGACTACGTGGTTACCGAAGCGGGATTCGGTTGCGATCTGGGTGCCGAGAAATTTCTGGACATCAAATGCGTTAGTGCCGGACTGAAACCGAAAGCGGTGGTACTCGTGGCGACGGTTCGCGCTTTGCGTTATCACGGCGGCGCTAATTTGAAAGTCGTCAACGAGCCCGACGCTGCGGCCGTGGCCAAAGGCCTGGAGAACCTTGAGAAGCACGTGGAAAACGTCGCCAAATTTGGTCTCAAATGCGTCGTGGCGATCAACAAGTTTACCAACGACACCGATGAGGAAATCGGCTTGATCAAGCAGAAATGCGAATCACTCGGTCAATCTGCGGTGATCGCCGATGTATGGGCTCAGGGCGGCGCCGGCGCGGAAGATCTCGGGCACGAAGTGGTACGAATCGTTGACTCCGGAGAAAATCAATTCAAGCCGCTGTATGACTGGTCCTGGCCGGTCAAAAAGAAAATCGAAACCATTGCCACCGAAATCTACGGTGCCTCTGGCGTCGACTACACTTCGGCAGCCCGCACGGCTCTGCGA
>JBPCVB010000365.1:0-3214 GCA_051010855.1 Pirellulaceae bacterium
TCATCGTCCCAGGGCTCAAACGGCACGCGTTCGGCGGACCTTGCAGGCGCCGGCGCTGAATCGGCGATGTTCAGTTCTTCGTTCAGGTCGGATTCAAAGCCGATCTCAACCTGTAGTCCTTCAACATCGTTGTCCGTGAGATTTTGACCGTACGTGCGTTGGCGATCTGTCGTGGCAACAGAGGCAGTTACATCGGTTGCCAGGTCGGCAGCGGCAATCCAGCGAAATTCTCCGCGCGGCGGCGTGACCTGTACCCAATCGGGCTCGTTATCGCCCAATTCATACCTGTCCCGATCGACTTCGCCCAGCACCTTCAGCATTTCACCGGCACGCATTTTGACCTGCCACATGGGCTTGTCGACCGGATCCAGGCGTGTGCCGACCCAGGCGACCGTATCGTCGTGCCTGACGCGGGCAAAACCGTTGTCCAACAGTTCCACTTCGTCCTTTTGTACCAGCGAAAAACTGGCTTGCGGAGGACGGATGGCCATCCAGCCACCGGGATCGTGGCGATAGATCGTTATTTCAGTTCCCGGTGGCAATTGTTCGGTGCCGTAATGAGTCGTACCGGGGCCGCTGCGAACGATGGCAGCGTCAACGGCAACCTTCGCTGTGTAAGGAAACGAAGTACTCTGCGCATAAACAGATTGCCCGCTTACAAGCAACGAGCAACATGTGGCAACGCCGACCAGTAACTGTGCGAATATCTTGAGCACGCTCGATCTGTGATAATAAACGGGCTGGAGATTTTGGTCGGCTTGTAGCGGAAAGACGCGACGGTCTTCAATAGCAATCAGATACCTTTTGCCCCTGCACAGGAATCTGGCGCCGCAGCTAGCGTAGCGCAACAGCAATGACCAAGGCTTACCAGGCTGTTTGTGCCTGTCAGAAAGATGGGACCGCCGATTGTGTCGTTATGACAGGCCCTGGGTAGTCGCCTTGCGGGCAAATTGGTGACCCTTTTGGGGACCGTCCTCAGTCAACGTCAGGATCTCGGGCCCGTCTTCGGTCATCAGGATGGTGTGCTCGAACTGGGCTGACAATTTGCCATCGGCCGTTCGTACGGTCCAACCATCCTTTGAATCGATCCTCGTGCGATGCGTACCGAGATTGACCATCGGTTCAATCGTAAAACACATCCCCGGTTCCAGCCGATCCCGGCGACTTTGCTGCGTCGGCACGTGAGGAATATTGGGTCGCTGATGGAACAACATGCCGATGCCGTGTCCCACATATTTGTCGACGACACCGAATCCAAAGTTCTTCTTGACGAACGGCACGATCGTGTCGCCGATAACCGAAACGCGGCAGCCTGGTGTGATGGCTTCGATCGCGTTGTACAGGCAATCAAAAGCGCACTGCGTCAAACGCACGGCATCGGTCGCAGGCGAACCGATCAGAAATGTCTCCGACTGGTCGCCGTGCCAGCCGTCAACGATGGTCGTCAGGTCCACGTTGACGATGTCGCCATCCTGCAGGGCATAATCACCCGGGATTCCATGACAGACAACTTCATTGACACTGATGCAACAGCTCTTGGGAAACGGCGTCGCATCGCCGGCGTAATTCAGGCAAGCCGGAACATGCCCGTGGGTCAGCGTGATTTCATGGACGGCGCGGTCTATGTCTCCGGTTCGCGTACCCAACTTGACCATGGGTCGAATATGATCCATCACGCTGGCATTAAACCGTGCCGCGGCACGCATCATATTGCGTTCTTTTTGAGCAAGGCGAAGGCGCGGTGTTTTTTTGATCATGGGTCGGAGTGATCCGTCGGGAGATTCCTGGAGGGGCCGAGACAATCAGAATCAGCGAGCACCGGGTGAACCGGTGTGCCTGGGAACTGTCATATTCCTGAACCGGCCGCTCGGCTATGATGGTCGATTGTCCCCTATTTTACCAGTGACGAGAATTACAGTTGCCGGTTTTTTCGGGATTTCACCCGCATAAACTGTAAGGCTTGTACAAGCTGCGGGACTGTCACCCGGACAGCGGATGCCGGGTGTCGCTTACTCCAGATCTGCCAAACCGCTGCAAATAAATGCCCCGTTACAACCCAAGTGTGATTGAACCGCGTTGGCAAGCGTATTGGGAACAAGAAAAGACGTTTGCCTGTCCCGATTTGCCTCCAGACGACAAGCTTTATGTGTTGGACATGTTTCCCTACCCCAGCGGTTCGGGTCTGCACGTCGGACATCCGGAAGGTTACACGGCAACCGACATTGTCTGTCGTTACCAGCGGATGCTGGGCAAAAGCGTACTGCATCCGATGGGTTTCGATGCGTTTGGCCTGCCCGCCGAAGAACACGCGATTCGCACCAACACGCCACCTCGCGAATCGACCTACCAAAACATCGATACCTTTCGCCGCCAGCTCAAGATGCTGGGTTTCAGCTACGATTGGGATCGCGAGCTGGCAACTACCGACGTCGAGTATTTTCGCTGGACCCAATGGATCTTTCTGGTTCTGTTCGACACCTGGTTCGACACCGAACAACAAAAGGGCCGTCCGATATCCGAGCTGCCAATTCCGGACGACGTGCAGCAGGACGGCGAAGAGGCTATCGCGAGATACCGCGACACATGGCGACTGGCCTACCAGTCCGACGAACTGGTCAACTGGTGCCCGGCACTGGGTACCGTCCTGGCCAATGAAGAAATCGTGGATGGCAAAAGCGAGGTGGGTGGCCACCCTGTCGAGCGGATTCCGCTGCGGCAGTGGATGCTGAGGATCACAGCCTACGCCGATCGTCTGGAGAATTCGCTGAACGATCTCGAGTGGTCGGAAGGCATCAAGAAGCTGCAAGCCGACTGGATCGGCCGCAGTACCGGCGCCGAAGTCGATTTCTTTATTGGTGACACGGACAAATTCGAGGACTGGTTCGCGGTACGCAGGGACCAGGGTTTTCCAGCAGAACCCGATGATCAGGTGCTGAGAATTTACACGACGCGTGCCGATACGCTGTATGGTGCGACGTACATGGTGATCGCGCCCGAGCATCCGCTTGTCGAGCAACTGACTTCCGATGATCAACGACAAGCCGTCGGGAAGTATTGCCAAAAGGCGGCTAACAAGAGTGAACGCGAACGACAGCAGCAGGCGAAGACAAAAACCGGGGTCTTTTCCGGTTGCTTTGCCATCAATCCGATCAATGGCGAACGCATCCCTGTATGGATCGCAGACTATGTGCTGGCTTCCTACGGTACCGGCGCC
>JBPCVB010000366.1:0-4973 GCA_051010855.1 Pirellulaceae bacterium
CGCCGAAAGTCCGCAAAGCGATGTGCGAGGCCGCTCGGCGACTGATACTTGAAGCGAATTACACCAACGCAGCGACGGTCGAATTCATCGTTGACAAGAAAGGCAACTATTATTTCATCGAGGTCAACGCGCGAATTCAGGTGGAACATCCGGTTTCCGAAATGGTTACCGGGATCGATTTGATTGAACAACAAATCCGCGTGGCTTCCGGCGAGAAGCTGGCTTTCAAGCAACGTGACATAGTCAGCCAGGGCTGCTCTATTGAGTGCCGGATCAACGCCGAGGATGCAACTCGCAACTTCATGCCCGCCGCCGGAACCATCGAACAAATCTACATTCCAGGTGGGCTCGGCGTGCGATTCGATACCCATGTGCATGCCGGTTACGAAGTGCCGCCGTATTACGACTCGATGATTGGCAAGTTGATTGTGCATCAACCGACACGTGAAAAGGCCATTGCCACCATGATTCGTTGCCTGGAAGAATTGCGGATCAAGGGTATCGCAACCACCACTGAATTCCAGATCAAGGTGCTGCAGCACAAGGACTTTGTTGAAGGCAAGGTTGACACCAAGTGGGTCGAACGAACCCAGTTATAGTGCTGTAGAGTCCGGCCCCAAAATGATGGCCGGAGGGCTGTAATTGAAAAAACAGCCGTTCTGACTTAATATACGAGTCATCAAACACGTGTTTTTACTCTGGGCGACACCCGACGTGTTGGCTGGCAACGTTTATGGCAATAACGACCGCGACCAATATGCGCACGATCAAGAAGTTGCGCAGCGAACCCGGACTATGGTTGACGGACGAGGTTCCCGTCCCGGAATTCGGTCCCAACGACGTGCTGATCGAAATCACTCACGCGGGAATTTGCGGCACTGATCGTCACATCTACGAATGGGATCAATGGAGTCAAAAACGTATCGCCGTCGGAATCACCACTGGCCATGAGTTCGTCGGTCGCATCGTGGCTATCGGTGATGAATGCAACAAGGTAAAGATTGGTGACCGAGTCAGTGGTGAAGGCCATATTTTCTGTGGCAGTTGTCGACCCTGTCGTACCGGCAACGCGCACATTTGCGAGGAATGCCAGATCATAGGCATTGACCGAGACGGATGTTTTGCCCGCTACATGTCGTTCCCGGAAAAGAACGTGTGGCCCGTTCACCCGGATATTCCCGATAAGGTGGCCGCCATCTTTGACCCGCTGGGCAATGCCGTTCATACCGTGATGACGGCCGGCGTCAGCGGCAAAAACGTGCTGATCACCGGAGTGGGAATTATCGGCTTGATGGCCGTCTCGGTCGCCCGTGCTGCCGGGGCCAGCAAAATCTTTGCCACCGATGTCGATGAAAAACGGCTGGGTGTCGCCAAACAAATTGGCGCCGACTACGTGTTCGATGCCCGCACTGAATGGATCGACGTGATTCGTGATCTGACAGACGGGCTGGGGCCCGACGTATTGCTGGAAATGAGCGGCAACCCGCATGCCATCCGCCAGGGATTTACGGCGTTGTCAGGCGGTGGTACTGCAGCGTTGCTCGGAATCCCGGGCAAACCGATGGAAATCGATTTGTCGTCGCATATCATTTTCAAAAGTGCGACGGTCCACGGCATTATTGGTCGCCGCATCTTTGAAACGTGGTACCAAATGGAAGCTCTTTTGCTGAGCGGCCGCTTGCAGCTGGATCCAATCATCACCCACGTCATTGATATGGATCAATTCGAGGAAGGCATCCGCATGATGCAAACCGGCGAAGCGATCAAGGTCGTGTTGAACATAGGCAATTAACTCGTCCGATGATGGAGAATCACATGGCATCTCTCGTGTCCAACCAGGCATTTGAGGCACGCGCGGCCGAGGTTATCGATTCGCTTAAGCAATCCGGTCAACTCAAGCCGTTCTATAACATCACGTCGCCCATGCGGCCGGTCGTGGAGATTGAGGGCAAGGGCGAAGTGCTGGTCCTCTGCAGCAACAACTATCTCGGTCTGGCCGATCACCCAAAAGTCATCGAAGCGGGAATTCAGGGACTGCGGGACTACGGTGCCGGTACAGCGTCGGTCCGTTTCATCTGCGGAACGCTCAAGTGCCATCGCGATCTGGAATCACAAATCGCCCGTTTCCTGGGAACCGAAGCGGCACTGACCTATGTCAGCTGCTGGAATGCCAATGAAGCGGTCTTTCCCACACTCGTCGATCCGGCCGATGTCATTCTCTCTGACGAACTGAATCACGCCAGCATCATCGACGGCATGCGTTTGATGAACAAGGCAGTGACCAAAAAGGTCTACAAGCACAGCAACCTCCAACAACTGGAAGAACTGCTTAAGGAAACGCAGTCGCACCCGGTTCGCTGGGTCGTCACCGATGGTGTATTCAGCATGGAAGGTGACGTGGCCAAAATGCCCGAACTGCATCAGCTGTGTCAGCAGTACAATGCAATGCTGGTCGTCGACGACTCGCACGGCGTTGGCGTGCTGGGCAAAACCGGTCGCGGAACGCACGAACATTTTGGTATGGAAGGCAGCGCTGTTGACCTGTTTACCGGCACACTTGGCAAGGCATTGGGCGGTGCCGCCGGCGGTTATGTCGCAGCGTCCAGCAATGCCATCGCCATGCTGGAACAAAGGGCGCGCCCCAGTTTGTTCTCCAACGCCTTGCCCGCCACGGTTGCCTACAGTGCCAGCAAGGCGATTGAAGTTCTCGATAACGATCCAGGCATCGTGGCGCGACTACACGCCAACGTGAAAAGGATTCGCGATGGCCTGGCCGAACGCGGATTCGATTGCACTCCGTCGCCGACCGCGATCATTCCGATCATGATTGGCGACGAAGCCGAAGCGATCAAAAAATCGGCCCGTTTGTTCGAGATGGGCGTAATGGTGATCGGATTCGGGTTCCCGGTCGTGCCAAGGGGTGAAGCCCGCCTTCGGGTGCAGGTGAGTGCTGCACTCAGTGACGCCCATATCGAGCAAGCACTGGACGCCTTTGCCAAACTGTAGGCTCGTCCACATTCCGCTTGCCTCGCATTCTGACGGCTCGGAAGGCGCCCTCCCGGTTGGCGCTTGCAAGACTTTCCCTGGCGGGTGACATTCCCGTTTGTCGGTACATAGCTTGTACGACAATTTTCACACTAATCACCGAAGTTCTGCGTAAGCAGAATTTCGTTCACGAAAGGGAAAGTAATGAAACGCAAGATCTATCTTGCAGCGGCCCTGTGCGCGCTGACCATATCAACCATTTCAACAGAAACCTGGGGACAAGGAGTTCGCTCCGACGGCGGCCAATCCAGCGGTTCGGCCTCCAGCAACAGGGGTGAAACCCGCGACTGGGTCTTGCCAATCGGGTTCGAGCGGTTTTGGGATCTGCCTGAATCGGTAGCATCCTATCCGACCACAATCGGACACCCGTACTATTATACCGACCCACTGATCACATTCGGCAAACCCTGGAAACGTCACAACGATAACAACACGTTTCGGATCATCGACATCGAACCGCGACGACTTTGGACTTCATCGGGCAAGCAAGCCGTCGCGGGCGAATTGCAATACGACATGGTCCTGATGGAAAACAAAGGCAAGTTCGCTCGCAGTTCGTGGTTTACTGAAGGACTGAGTGCTGAAGGAGTTCGATTGCTCAAACAAATCCCCGGAATTGTCTTGCTGGATATCGAACGGATTCCGGATCCTTCTTCCGACCAGCTTGGCGACCCTGCTGATCTATTTGCGGTGATAGCTCAGGAAAACCCGGCGGACTTCGACTGGAAAGTCCTTGTTGGTGTAACTCTTGATCAAATCGAAGACGCAATGGAAGACGACGACTACCGGCCGATCGATGTCGACATTTACCGGAGTCCGCTTAGCCAGCACTATCCAGACTACATCTTGCCGATATACGACTGCATTTTGGTGCGAAATATCGACGAAAACTTTGTCGACACCAAACTCGATTACCCGGCGAATTATGAGCTGGAAAAAATGGCCGAAGATGGATGGCAGGCCACCGATCACGAATATACCAGCGAACAATGGCAGGACGTCTTTCCGGATTCTGAGTTTCTTACCATTCTGGTCAGGCCCGGACGCACCTATTGGTTAACCCCGATGATGAACGCCGCCGAAATTCTGGATGTTGACACATACAACGGGAGGGTTGTTGACATTCAATACCACGCCCGCGAATCGTATTGGGCTCCTGCGTACACAGCGATCGCGATTGATTGATGAAAGCCAGAGACGCTGCGCGTGATGGCCGCACGCGCAGCGGGCTTTGTCCAGGTTTGGCAGGCATACCGGGCGGACGCTACCGGATTTACTCGCCCCAGTCTTCCTCGATTTCGGGGGCCAGTTCCAGCGTCAACGGATGCAACGTGGCAACTTCCATTTCCGTTCCGCAGTCTGCGCAGGGCACGATTTCGCCAATCACGCAGTCGGTGGGTACATCCAGAGTTGCTTCGCATTCAAGACAACATTGATGGGTGGCTACTTGTGACATGTGAGACGTTCCTTTGTCTAAAAACAAACCAGTGGCACGGCAAACAACGAATCGGATTTCACGGAACCCGAAGCGTCAGCGAGGGATTCCCCGCCAGGAACTACATTCCTCGCTGACGCTTCGGGTTCCTCATGACTAGTCCTCTCGCATTCGACAGAGCCTTCAAATTCAAAAAAAAAAGGCCTGCGAGTTTCCCCGCAGGCCGCCAGTGATTTTTTTGTCTATATCACGTTCAGACCAACGGGATTCCGCGGCATTTTTTGACCTTCAGCTGTTTGCACTTGCTGGTCAAATTCACGTGATTGATTCTCAAAAAAAACAACCCTCACCCGACGCTTCGCGTCGACCTCTCCCATACTTGGGAGAGGTGGTTTAATAAAAAAACCCTGCCGTCTGGCAGGGTTTGTTGTTGTTTTGCTTGAAAACGACCGCAGCCAGACCTAAAACGTAGTGCGTTTGCGCAACGCAATGC
>JBPCVB010000367.1:0-3888 GCA_051010855.1 Pirellulaceae bacterium
TGATCCAAAACCCTGGAATGTGATATTGCCCCTCTTTGGCCATGATGCGACGACGGAAGTTACGTTAGCCCTAAGAACTACAGGCCTGCCTCGTCGCGCTGGTCAACGCTTGTTTCCCCGCCCTGAAGATCCGTGCGCACAATGCGTTCCGGCAAGGAAAACTGGATGCCATGTTCTTCAAAGACGCGGCAGATTTCCAGATTGACTTGCTCATTGAACTCCAGGTACTCCCAGAAATCGGCTGGAATGAACCAGTAGTAAACGCGGATGTTGTACGAATGCTCGTTGAATTCATTGAAATACACCCGAGGTGGCTTCTCGGGGTCCATGTGACCGCTTTGCTCAAGCACGTTGCGCACAAGTTCGACCGCTTTTTCCAGCTTCTCTCGACGAGTATCCAGGGGAACAAGGATGTTGCTTTTGCGGCGGATGTGCGGTCGGCTGCCGATGTTTTCAATATTGTTGTCGGCCAGCTGGTCGTTCGGAATCGTAACCACATGTCCGATCAACAATCGCACCTTGGTCGACCGCAGACCAATGCTTTCCACGATGCCATCAAAATCCTTTACGACAATCCGATCGCCCAGGCGAAAGGGTTTGTCGGTCATCAGCATGACTGTTCCGATCAATCCCTTGAGCGCATTTTGAGCGGCCAACGCGACGGCCAGGCCACCGACCCCGGCGCTGGCCAGCAATGTAGTAATCGGGATGCCCAGATACTGACCGCCCTCGAGCACCAGAATGACTGCAAGCACGATACAGGTGACTTTGGAAACGATTTGCGTCAGTTGTGCATTAAGAGGTTTCTGGGCCGCGAACTGGGTGCGCACAATGATCTGAGCGACACGATTACCAACTGCAAAAATCACAACGACTCCAGCCAGCAAGGTAAACAGATCTGACAGGAAACTGGTTATTAACAGCGCATTGCCTCGCAGTGTCAAATGATAACTGGCAACGTGCTTGAAGCCCTGAGGAACCAGCATGGCAAGGATAGGCAACACGACCGTCATGCAGTATCTCCAGATCGCGGCTTCCTGCCAGCGCTGGGCCAGTAACTGTTGCACCCGATACAGAGCCATCATCAGTCCAATCGCGGCGCCGATGGCAATGATCAGACCCACCCATTTCCACAGAGCCATCCCCATTGCCCTGTTGCGAAACGCGTCGGGCAAACGATCCACAATCCCGGCAACGAAGGGGATCCCCGGGGCCGTATCAAACCACTTGTACAATCCGGGTGAAGTCGCTGGACCGGTAGTCCGATACGGCAGTGATTCGATCTCGCGGTAATAGGAAAAAACGCGTTCAATGGTGCCCGGCGAAAACAGGAATTCGTATTTGCGCGGTCCGTCCTCGACCTGGGCAATTGAGATTCGCGTGCCAGGTATGTGCCACCGTTTAAGCTCACTGCCATCGGCGGTTATCGCTTCCAGATCCGGGATCTCACTCAGCGGCGGCAATTTCGATCGATCGAGGACTTCCTTGAGGCAAACGGCGGCTTCAGCTGCTGCTGCATTGCGAACAAACTCAGGCATTTCGCTGACGTTGAGACAATCCAGTGCTCGATTGACCGCTGCCATCTGCCTCGAGTTACGCCGGTCAAAATACCGCACGGTTTTCATTTGCGATTGAACCTCGTTCATCGCCTCGAGAAAACTTTGCAGCGTGGCCCGCGGACTGGACGTATCAGCAATGACTGATTCAACAGATTCCTGGGCGCAAACCGGTACTGAAGCACTAGTAGCAAACAACAGACAAGCGACGACAGCCGGGAAACGCATCAGTATTATTCGCTATTGGCCAGAATTGCGTAATCTCAACAGCGACCTGTGCACCCGGGCAATGGAACGATGGGATGTCGCCGATACTATCATTGTACCCAGGCGAATTTCTTTTGGGTCCGTAATTCAGCCTGTTGTCGTCGGCGGTTTAACCAAATCGCCTAACCCTGCATGTCGGACTCATCGAAACCAGGAAGTCCTTCGCGAATCTCGCGACTAAATCCTTCCTGGCTGGCCGCGTTGGCACGTTCGTTGATCAAGCTGGTTTGTTTCAATTCCTCAAATGGAATTTCGCGAAACAATCGGCCCCAGTCGTACATCATGCGGTCCAGATTGCCGTTGAGCAGCATCCTCCAGTCCCAGGAGATGGTGTCGCGTCGCATCCAGTAAATGGTGGTCGTGCAGTTCCACGTGACCAGATTGTACCAACGCGGATTGTCGTACACATCGTTGGTCGCCTTAATGTACCGATCAAGAAAGTCGCGGGCGAACTCGGCATCTTCCTGCATGCGGTACAGATACAATTCGTTGACATCCGAGAACCTGGTCCGCATCAAGATCGCATCGCGTTCGTCGCAGACCACCATCATGATCTCATTCTGGCGGTAAATATTGCGCAAGGTGGAATAGTTCTCGCCTCGTCGATAACGCACTTCGATCGAAAAACACAAATAGCCGTTGTCGCCAAAATCGAATAGGGCGATCGGGTGGCACATCAGGTTGGATCCCCAGAACAGAATCAACACGTCCATGCCGCGCAGATTTTCCAGCGAGTACTGCCGTGTTTCGGTTTGGACTTCGTATTCGTCCGCGGAAAGATACTGCGTATTACGGACGCCTTCGCACGTCAGGGTGTCGCCTGCGATGGTAAAGCGTGGCAATGTCGCAAAGTTTGGCTCCCAATTGCGATCGTGTGACGGCTTCTGCGTTAGCCACCACGCCAGAAACAGCAGACAGAGTGCCAACACGATAACGAGGGCCAACCAATAAGGCCGAACCAGCACCAGGATCAATGTGACCGCCACCAGCCAGATCAGTGCAGGCGCCCATCCCCATCGCGCCCTCTGAGCCACGTCGTAATAGATGCCGCCGAATACCCACAACGCAAAACCCGCACAGATTATCGTGGCCAGGATCTGCAGAATGAACACCGTTAGCTCCCGACAATATTCCCCCCTTTGCCAAAGGGGGGTTAGGGGGGTTCCCCGTCAATGCGCAGGTCAATGTGCCGCCACGCGGTACGACCGTCTCGACCGACAAACTTTAACGGATTCAGCAGAGCAAAGGAAACATTCCGCAAACTTTTCGCGTTCTCGGGAAACGCGAGCAACCGATTAACCAAAGGAACAGACAGAATCCGTACGAACGTTTTCAGCCCGTGAATGATCAAGGTTTACCTGCCATGACCACCCACTTCCTTTCGCGAATCCACGCTGCCTTGTTGACCGGTCTTCTGATCGGTTGCCTGACACTACCACATGCGGCTTTCGGCCAATCATATGGCGTGGAGTTGCACAACACGATGACTCCAGCTTCCGGTGGTATGGGTGGAGCGAGTATCGCCGAACCGCAAGATTTGTTATCCGCGATCAATGGCAACCCGGCCGCGATGACCCAGTTTCGTGGCACGCAGTTTTCGTTTGGTGGCGGTTGGGCCGAAGCAAATTACGATTTGACCCACACGGGAAATAATGATCTGCCAGGCATCACGCCGTTTTCGTCAGCTTCCGGCACACCCGGAACGGCACTGGGCAATATCGGCGTCACCCAGGATATGACGGTGTTGGGCCTGCCGGTAACAACCGGTGTGGGCCTGATCACCACAGCTGGCCTGGGCGTCGATTACGCCGCTGTGCCGGAATCCAACAACACGGCATTGACTTTGCAGATCCTGCAATTCCAGCCCGCGATTGGTGTGAGGCTGACCGATCGGCTTTCGGCAGGAGCCAGTTTTGGGTTGCACACCAGCACGTTTGACGGCTTGTTCGTTGGCAGCTCCAAAGCCACACCAGCTTATGGTGCCCGCGGCCAATTCGGCGTTAATTTCCGCGTCAATCGCCGCACCCATATTGGCGGGTACTACCAAACCAAGGCCCGGTTTATC
>JBPCVB010000368.1:0-6703 GCA_051010855.1 Pirellulaceae bacterium
CGCAAACGGCGGCTGGAAGCCACCGCTACTACTTCTTTCCCCACTTCAAAGCGCCAAGCTTGGAATGTGTGGCGCGGCGGGTATATACTCGAATCGTTCCAACAGTCAACCAAGTCTTCAGGAGCAGGTGTTTATGTGCTCTCGATTTCGCACCGTCACTCGCCGCGTTCTGGAAACTGCTTTGTTGTTTGCGATCCTGTTTGGTTTTGCGCCTGCTCTGCATGCCCAGGACTTCAAGGTGGGAGACCAGGTCACGGTCGATATGCTCAACCGCGAACAGACCGGAACGATCATTGAGGAAACTCGCACCGGCTGGTTCCGCGTGGAATTGCCCAGCCCAACCGGCCGGGGCACGATCAAGCCTGTGTTTCCACCAAGTCGACTGACGCTCGTCCAATCCGGCGCCGCAAACGAAACCACGCCTGCGTCCAGCGAACTCCGGGAATGGGAAGACGACTCCGGACGATTCAAGATCATGGCGACACTGATCGGGCAAACCGACGACAAGGTGCGTTTGCGCAAGGAAGACGGTCGCGTGGTTGAAGTGGACGTCAATCAGCTGAGCGAAGCGGATCAGCAGTACCTCACTGATCTGGCAGCCGCAGCATCCAGCGACAATCCGTTTGCTGGCGGCACGATGGAAGGCGGTGGGGGCGGTACTGGTACGGAAACGGCGTCGTCTGGCGGGATAAGCGTGGCTGCGGCGCAGCCGATCAGCTTGACTTCCTCGAATCGCATATTGCTGGCCGATACAACCTGGTCAGTCGATGCGGATCCTGAACAAGCGTCGGCCTCTGTCCATCAACCGCGTGCGGCGTCGCTGGCCGATACCGGATACGAACATCCGTTTCACAGCACGATTTCCGCACCGGGCTTTAACAGCGACGAGACGTTGGCGGTGTTCGCAACCACCAACCCGTTTGATCGTGAGCGCTCCCAGATACAAATCGTCAATCTGGCCGATTCAAACGCCGCCGCTTTTGATCTGAATTTTGGCGGCGTCAACGTCACTGACATCTCGCCCGATGGCAAGACGGTCCTTACAGCACAAAGCAGTCATTCTCCCCGCGACGGACGCATGGATTTCTTTGCCATCGAATCCGGTCAGCCAATGCATCTCAAAGGCTGGAAAATGGGCAAGGTCAAGTCGGCCCGCTTTCTCGACGACGACAATGTAATGATTGCCCTGGATGACGGAGGGATTCGAATCGTGAACTGGCGGGGTGAGGAAGTGATCGGGTCGGTGCCCACCAACAAGTCGCCTAACCCGGTGCTCAGTAGCAATAGTCGTTTGCTGGCCCTGCATCAGGACGGTCTCGTATTCGTGATCGATCTGGCTGAGCAACAAACGACGGGCAGCCTCGATCTGCCTGGCGACAGCGCGTGGCTGGGATTCAGCCCCGATGGCCATTTTCTGGCAGCGCTTGCCGGCGATGGCGACGTGCGTATCTGGAACATGGAAGACGGAGAACTCGATCGGCAAATCTCGTTGCCTTCGCCCGGTGCCCGCGGCAAATTGACCTGGGTCGATGATCGTTATCTGTTGATCAATGGCCTGGATTTGCTGGATACAGAGTTGCGTACCATTGTGTGGAAGTATTCGGGTGCAACTCCGGTGCGTACCAACAACGGTAATTTCTGGTTTATCCCCAAAAGCTCCAACAGTGATATCACCGCGTTGTTGCCCGCGGAGTTTCCCGATGAACGCCTGGCCAGTCGTTCCGCTTCACTGTCCGTTGATGACCTGTACGTGTTGCAGCCAGGCGACGATATCTCGCTGGAACTCGATTTGCCGTTTAGCCGCCGGAAATCCGCAGCCATCGAGGACCAGTTGCGGCAACAACTCGAAGACAACGGTTTTCGCGTGACCGATAACGCTGACATCGTACTGCGTGGTACTAATCAACGTGGCAAACGCGAGACCATTGAATATGGCGACATGATGCGTGGACCGTGGCGACGTGGTGATGAAACAAAGGTGACGTTTACGCCAAATACCTGTTCACTGACACTGATGAAAGACGGTCGCAAATTGTGGAGTGTCGCCCGGCGTTACGCCGCACCCCAGGTCGTAATGGAACGCGAGGACAAGTCGATTCAGCAAATGGTTTCCGAGGCCTGCCAACCCAAACCACATTTCTTCGAGAACGCGAACTTGCCCCAATACCTGAGCCTGTTACCCGGCAGCAAGAATTCGCTGGGCAGCTCCACGTTTACATCCACCGGGCTGCGCAACGATAAATAGACAGGCAATATTCCGCGCGGTCCATGTCTGTTCGCTACATGATCCAGCGGCGGCGGGACAATGTGACAAGGCAACCGACCAGACATACCACAGTCGTACCTGGCTCAGGCACAGCGTTGTAATTGGCCGACAGCGTGCCGTAAGCTCCAAACCACTCGCCACTGGCGTCGAAGCCGTTAATCGTGACCACCACGCGCACCTGGTTGATGGTCGCTCCACCGGTAGGCACGGAATTCCAGTTGACGTCATGTGTGCCAAAATCGTCGCCGCCAGTCGTATCGGTCAATGTGAAGGCGGTGTCGGTGTTCAGAAACAGCTCCCATGTCAGGTCGTCGTTCTCCAGCTGATTGCCGGTGCGCTCGTAAGCGTGCGCGGTAAATATGATGTCTTCCAGACCGGTGCCCGGCACCGCGTCACCCGGCAACGTTAACAGAAATTCCCACTCCTGACTGCCTGTGGTGGCATCGAAGTCTCGGGCTACAAGGTCACCCGCCTGGAAGGCTTCGCCGGCCGGTAACGATCCATTGAAGCTCACGTCCAATCCGCCAATCTGTTCGGGCGATACACCGCTCAGCAAGCCCACAAAGTCATTCGCGTTGGCCCGGTCGGCAGTCCCGGTCGGTGTGCTCGTGGAAAGGTTGACGATATCCCCGACGGACTGGTCCACCGATCCGAGGCACAGCAAGCACGCACCGGTCACGCACAGCGCGTAAATTATCGAGAAGCGATTTGGAAACAAGGCGACAAGCACAACACTGGTCTCGAGTGGTGCAGGATTAGGGCTGCTATTCTTGTCGACCGGTCAAACGGTTGTTCTGCAAGGATTTGATGCAGACTCACGACAGACCCCGAAACTGCTTTGCCTCAATTCCCAAACGCCACGCAGCTTAAGACAGAGTCATGCTTGCAAACGATGCATGTACCTCGTGCTTGCAATTTGATCCACCATTCACAGCAAGCGACAAACAGTACGCGCAGCGCTGACGCGCGAACCGCTCAGCGACGGGGGCGTTTGAAGCTGCTTCGCCGCTGCTCGATGTGTTCCCAGCGAAAACATTTTGGATGATGATCGTTGACCAGGCCCATGGCCTGCATAAACGAGTAGCAAGTTGTGGGTCCCACGAACTTCCAGTCGAGTTTGCGCAACTGCCGACTCATCTCGGTTGATTCGGGAGTCGTCGCGCGCTTCTTGTTGAACTTTAACTGGCGTTTGGGCTCGAACTGCCACAGGAACCCGGCCAGCGATCCCTGCTGGTCCTGCATCTCCTGAGCACAACGGGCGTTGTTGATCGTGGCCTCGATCTTGCCACGATGTCGCACGATGCCCTCGTTCTTCAGCAACCGATTGACGTCCCGCTGATTGAATCTGGCCACACGCTGGATCTCAAACCCGGCGAAGGCCTCACGAAACGCTTCCCGTTTGCGAAGGATCGTGATCCAGCTGAGCCCGGCCTGAAATCCCTCCAGACACAGTTTCTCGTACAGTTTCTGGTCGTTCCTGACCGGCAGGCCCCATTCCCGGTCGTGGTAACGCATGTACAGCGGGTCGCTGCCACACCACCAGCAGCGGCCAATGTTTCGGTCGTCGATGTTGATGAGTTGACTCATGCAGATCCCGCGTCGTGAGAATCAGTCATAACCGGCAAATCTGTTCAAAAGCGGCAAGAAGCGGCCGCCAGCCGGCAACCGGTTGATTCAATTGGCCACATCGTGTGATTAGAATCGGTGTGCAAGGAATCGACACTTACACCCTGACCAGCTTCGGAGAGTTCTATGTTTATGTCCAGCCGACGGTGGCTGCTCCCAGCCGTTATCTGCACTGTATTGTTCTGTCGTCCTGCACTGGCGCAGGATTCGGATGAGCCCGAAGACGAAAAGCCTGGCATCAATTCCGGGCTGGTATCGGCCCTCAAGTTTCGCGGCATCGGCCCGGCCCTGATGTCCGGTCGCATTATCGACATCGCCGTCGACCCGGTGCATCGCAGCACCTGGTATGTGGCAGCCGCGTCGGGCAACGTCTGGAAGACGAGCAACGCCGGCGTGACCTGGCAGCCAATTTTTGAAAACTATGGCTCGTATTCCATCGGTTGCGTGGCCGTCGATCCAAACGACCGTTTCACGGTCTGGGTAGGCACCGGTGAAAACAACTCGCAACGCAGCGTGGGGTTCGGCGACGGACTTTACAAGTCGACCAATGCCGGTGCATCGTTTAGCCGCGTCGGACTGGAAAACAGCGAACACATTGGCAAGATCCTGATCCACCCGGATAACAGCGATGTCGTATATGTCGCAGCACAGGGTCCGCTATGGAAGTCGGGCGGCGATCGCGGACTTTATCGCACTACCGATGGCGGCGAGACATGGGAAAAGATTCTCGACATCAGCGAGAACACCGGAATCAATGAAGTGCACATGGATCCGACCAATCCGGACATCATGTACGCTTCCAGCTATCAGCGCCGGCGTCACACCTGGGTTCTGATCGACGGCGGTCCGGAGTCCACGGTTTATAAAAGCACCGATGGTGGCGACACGTGGGAAAAGGCTGATCGCGGCCTGCCGGGCGGCGACAAGGGCAAGATCGGCCTGGCCATCTCGCCCATCAATCCCGAAGTCCTGTACGCCATTGTGGAAGCGGCCGGGGGTCAAAGCGGTTTTTATCGCAGCGCCAATCGCGGCGCCTCGTGGAAACGTATGAGCAGCTACGGCTCCAGCAGCCCTCAATATTACAACGAAATCGTTGCCTGCCCGCACAAGTTTGACCGTGTTTACTCGCTCGATACCTTCATGCAAGTCTCCGAAGACGGCGGCGCCAATTTCGAGGGGCTCGGCGAAGCCGACAAGCACGTCGACAACCACGCCATGGTTATCGATCCGCAGGATCCCGATCACCTGATCATAGGTTGCGATGGCGGAGTCTATGAAACCTGGGACCGCGGCCAGCATTACGACTTCAAGGCCAACTTGCCGCTCACACAGTTCTATAAAGTGGCCGTTTCCAACGACGAACCGTTTTACTACGTCTACGGCGGCACCCAGGACAATGCCACCCAGGGCGGACCGTCGCAAACCAGCAACGTGCACGGCATTCGCAACAGCGACTGGTTCATCACGGTGTTTGGCGATGGATTCGATCCGGCCGTCGACCCGGAAGACCCCGACACGGTGTATTCACAGTGGCAGTACGGTGGACTGGTACGCTACAACCGCAAGACCGGCTTGACGGTCGACATCAAACCACAACCCGAGAAGGACGGTCCGGCGTTACGCTGGAACTGGGACTCGGCCCTGTTGATTTCACCCCACAATCACGAACGGATTTATTACGGCTCGCAAATCCTGTTTCAAAGCGATGACCGGGGAGGCAGTTGGCGAGCCATCAGTGAAGACCTGTCTCGAAACGTTGATCGTAACAAGCTGAAAGTCATGGGTCGCGTGTGGGGAGTCGATGCAGTTGCCAAGAACGCTTCGACTTCGCTGTATGGCACCATCGTTTCAGTTAATGAATCGCCGCATGTTGAAGGCCTGATCTACGTCGGCACCGATGACGGTATGCTGTCGGTCACCGAAGACGGCGGTGAGAACTGGAAAAGCGTCGGCCGATTCGGCAATCTTGACGTGCCGGAATTTGGTTACATCAACGACATCGAAGCCGACCTGCACGATGAGAACACGGTTTACGTTGCCGTCAACAATCACAAACGCGGCGACTTCCGACCCTATATCGTCAAGTCGACCGATCGCGGCGAAACGTGGACGGAAATCACCGGCAACCTGCCCGAACGCGGCAGCGTGTATTGCCTGAAACAGGATCACGAAAACCCTGATCTGCTGTTCTGCGGTACGGAATTCGGTTGCTTCTTTACGATTGATGGTGGCAACAAGTGGATTGAACTGTCCTCCGGTTTACCGACCATTGCCATTCGTGACATGGAAATCCAGGCTCGCGAAAACGATCTGGTGCTCGCTTCGTTTGGTCGCGGCTTTTACATTCTCGATGACTACACACCGCTACGTGACCTGTCCGAGGAATTGCTGGAAGGCAATCACATCTTTCCGATCAAAAAGGGCCGGATGTTCCGCCGCTCCGCTCCTCTGGCTGGCGGAGCACGGGCTTTCCAGGGTGCGAACTTCTACACCGCTCCTAATCCTCCTTTTGGCGTAACCTTCACTTACTTTCTGAAGGACTCGCTGAAAACGAAGGAAGCGGAACGTAAGGAAAGTGATCGCAAGGCCAAGCGTGCCGGTCGCGATGTGTTCTATCCCAGCTGGGAAGACCTCAAGGTCGAAGACCGTGAGATCGCTCCAGTCGTCTGGTTGACCATTCGGGACGGTGAAGGCAACGTGGTCCGACGTCTGCCGGGCAGCACTTCCAAAGGCCTGCATCGTACCCAGTGGGACATGCGGCACGCGTCCGGCGGAGGTCGACGCGGCGGTGGTGGCCCGCTGGCGGTACCC
>JBPCVB010000369.1:0-3658 GCA_051010855.1 Pirellulaceae bacterium
CTTCCTACTACATCATTCGCACCCAGGCCTTCCAGCCTGTCACTCGCGAATATCTCCAGCTGCGACTGCCGCTCACGTTCTGGCTGAGCACAGTTACGCTGATTTTTGTCAGCGGGTTCCTGCAAGCATCGGTGTGGGCTGTGCGACGTGAGTATCAAACGATCTTTTGTCGATTTCTGGTTTTTGCATGGATCGCTGCCCTGGCATTTCTTGGCATCCAGTACTTTGGCTTGATGGAGCTGATCCAGATACACTTCACCCAGGCCGATGGTTCGACGAAGGCGTATGGACTGTGTTTCACCATGGCCTTACTGCACGCATTGCATGTGCTGGGTGGCATGGTCTTTCTCGGATTTGTGATCTGGCAAGCCTTCCACGAACGCTACGACCACGAACGCAACTACGCTGTAGAGCACTGCGCCGCGTACTGGCATTTCCTCGACGTCGTCTGGGTCTCCATGTTGCTGACCTTTTTGATCACCGGCTAACACCTTTTCCTGAATATGAACCGAGCGCGCTGGCATAGTGTGCTGCAGGAAGAGCCGGCTGATTGCCACGTACAATGGCTTTCCAAAACCATTTAGCGGAGCGTATCGACGGCGGGTCCATTGAGCCCGCACGCTACACGCCATAGATTGGTGTTTTGTTGGAGATCTCGCCGTTCTTGGGGTGAATCATGTCCCTGTTTGAAAAAATGGAACGCAACGCGCTGGAATCCGCGCAACCACTTGCGGCGCGAATGCGACCGCGCACTCTCGATGAATTCGTGGGCCAGCAACAGTTCCTCGGTCCGGATGGATTGCTGCGTCGCCTTATCGACGCCGACCGACTGGGCTCGATCATCCTGTACGGCCCACCTGGAACCGGCAAAACGACACTGGCTCGACTGCTTGCCAGCGAAACCCAACGCGAGTTTCGCGAGATCAGTGCGGTACTGCACGGCGTCAAGGATCTGCGCGAAGTTCTTGAGGCGGCCCGCGATGAACTCGCCTCCGGCGGCGGGGCCACGCTGCTGTTCATCGACGAGATTCACCGTTTTAACAAGGCCCAGCAGGATGCGGTTATGGCGGATGTCGAGCAGGGCATCGTCAGCCTGGTCGGCGCGACTACCTCCAATCCGTTCTTTGCCATTAACGCTGCGCTGGTCAGCCGCAGTCAGGTGTTTCAGTTTGAGCCTCTGGAGGTCCAGGATATTGTTGCCTTGCTGGAGAGGGCACTGGCGGATTCCGAACGCGGACTGGGCAGTTACGAAGTGCAAGCGCCGCCAGAATCGCTGAACAAGATCGCCGAAATTTGTGACGGCGACGCCCGGCGCGCACTGGGAATCCTGGAGGTCGCGGTTCTCAGTAACGAGGAACCTGTCGAACTGACCACGGAATTGCTCAGCCAATCCGTCGCCAGACGAGCCGTCGTGCAGGACGACGACACGCACTACGACACAACCAGCGCGTTAATCAAGAGCATACGTGGCAGCGATCCCGATGCAGGGCTGTACTGGCTGGCCCGGATGCTGGAAAGCGGCGAGGATGTGCGTTTCCTGTGCCGCCGCCTGATCATTCTGGCCAGTGAGGACATCGGTAACGCAGACCCACACGCTTTGCCGCTGGCCGTGTCCTGTATGCAGGCTTGCGAGTTTGTGGGCTTGCCCGAATGCCAGTTAATCCTTTCGCAAACGGTAACTTACCTGGCTTGCGCGCCGAAATCCAACGCCTCAACTGCCGCCATTGCTGCCGCCAGACTGGACATTCGCGAAGGCCGCGTATTACCCGTACCCCGCGCTCTACGCGACAGCCACTATGCCGCCGCGAAAAAGCAACTTGGGCACGGCACTGGCTACGAATACTCGCACAACTCTCCTGATGGCGTAGCCGCTCAGGATTATTTCGGTGTCGAACGGATCTACTACGAGCCCGTCGACCGCGGCTTTGAGCAGGAACTATCGCGGCGGTTGGAAGAAATCCGCCGCAAACTGCGATCTGCCCCGGGATCAGTTGAAGCCGACCCGACTGACCGCTAGCCTCATTTTGCCAGCGTTTGGTTTCGACAAGACCCGCCAAAATCTTTAGGCAAATCTCGATTGATCTGGTGATCGCTTGCGGATTCTCCTAGGATTCCGCCCCCGCTGCGAAGTGATCGCACATTTTGCTTCGCGTCTTCCCATGCCTGCCCCGGGGAAGAAAGCGCAACAAAAAGCACAGATCAATCCGGACCGTCAGGGAGGACAGTCATGAATTCGGTCAAGAACCTGTTTGTCATTGTGATGCTGATGGGCGTGTCGTACGGCGCGTTTCAGGTCATCAATGCGCCCGATCCGTTTTTAAAAGACGGCGAAAAGACGACCGCTGAATCACTTGACCTGGACCCCGCAACGCGAATCGACAACGGTTCCGTTATGACTGAGCCGAACTCGTCGTCCTTTGCGGGCGTAGACTCGACCAATACGGTCCCCAAACTGCCACCTATGGCCCCCGATGAGTTGCAAGTTCCGGATCTGGAGATGCCCGAACTGGAGATCGGCACGCCGCAACCAATGCAAGACCCGCAGGCCCTGGCCGAGCAGGCTATGCCTTCGCCGCCGCCCAATCCGTCGGCACCACCTCAAACGCCTGGCGGATTCCAGGCACCCAATCTGGTTCCAGCTTCAGATGTCAGTTCACAACAATCCGGTGGTGGTCAGTTCGCTGCCCAGCCGCAAACTGACATGCAACCGGTTACGCCTCCGGAAATGACCAACGCTCTGGAAGAGGCGGCCAGCCAGTTCGTCGCACAGGGCAACCAGGCGATGGACACCGAGGTCATGGAGCCTGCACGAGACGCCAGCCAGATGCTGGGCAATGCCGCAACGGAAATGACCAATCGCGCCAATCAGCTGGCGGATAATGTGCAAAGTCAGTATGAACAGGCCGCAGCCGATGCGGCGGGCCAGTTTGTTCCCCCCGAAACTGTTGCTGCCATTACGCCGCCTCCAACGGCAACGCCTGACAGGAGCCCGTCGCCAGCAATCGACTGGGAAGGTATCAATCAACTGGCAACCAGCGGACAGCCCGGCCTCGCATTATCGAATTTGTCGGCCCACTATCAGGATCAATTGCCACAGGACCAGCGGATGCAAATGCTTGAGTGGCTTGATTTGCTGGCCGGCAAGGTGATTTACTCGACCGAACATCATCTGCAAACCCGTCCCTATGTGGTTAGCGGAAACGACACGCTGGAATCACTGGCCGCCCAGTGGCAGGTTCCTGCTCAACTGATTTACAACGTAAACAGCAGCAAAATCGGTGACCCCGCCAACCTGGTTCCGGGAACGGAGCTGAAATTTATTCAGGGTCCCTTCAATGCCGTCGTCAATATTGACCGGCAGGAACTGACGTTATTCCTTTCCGGGATGTACGCCGGGCGTTTCCCCGTGGATCTGGGCGAAGACGGCGGTGGCGTCGAGCATGGCCAGTTTGTCGTGCAACAAAAACAGTCGGGCAAGGAGTACACCGACCCGTCGGGCCAGACGATTGCTGCCGGAGCAGGTAATAACCCCTATGGTCGTTTCTGGATTGAGTTGAATGAGAGCATGGGGATCCATGAATCGAATCCGCAAAACGGTCCTGGCGATCGCCGCGGCTCAATTCGCCTGGGCAGCCGCGACGCGCAGGATGTATTTGGT
>JBPCVB010000370.1:0-6413 GCA_051010855.1 Pirellulaceae bacterium
ACCATCAGTGCGCCAAGTAGCTGATTCACGTCAATTTCGTTTTCACTGGCCGCTTCGCCAAGTGCCTTTTGGCCACCGCAACAGTAGTCGATTCCGACAAGCTCGAAGATTTTTGAGGTCGAATTGCGATCAGCGACGATCTGCCCAACCGATGTTTCGGTCGTCCATTGATGCCTCGGCCGGGAATCAACGGACGTCTCATCATTTCCACTTTCCTGCTGGTTGTTTGTTACCTCCACCGAATTTGCAATTCCTCCAGATGCCGAAATCTGATTGCAGCTGGCGAAAATCAGGCAACAAGGTATCGCCAGGCAGGTAACAACAAATGGCAGGAACGATTTCATGGGATTCTCCGGAATGAGGTTCGTAGTGTGCTGGAATTGTAAGACCGCGCGCAAGGGGAGCAGAGTCGATTTCAGAAGCGCGTGATCCTTGTCGACACGCAATCGACGTGCCGAATGATTGGTCAGCTATTGACGGATCGATCTTTTGGACGAATGCTTGCCCGCACATACAAATCGCCAGGCTGAATACGAGTTCTTGCCGTGCGAGTCTGCTCGGTTGTGTCAGGTTGATACAAGCCTTCCATGCTTGCGAATACAACAAGCAAGCGGCTCGGGAGCATCTCATACCGAGCGCGTGTGCCTGGCGCGATGAAGCCGAACATCAAGACGAAGACCTGTTACCGATCTCGAAATCTCCTCATCATGCTGGCCAATGCGGCTTCCAATTCGGCTTCGTCCAGCTTTTCGTCACCGTTTGAATCGGCTTGTCGGAGCTGATCTCGAACGTTTCCAGGTGCAGCTTCTATTTCGTCCTGGTCAATGAATCCGTCCTTGTTGGTGTCAAATCGATCGAGAGTTCGTTTTGCCATACCTGACGCGGTTAACCCGCCGGGTCGTGGTTCATCGTCCGATGGATTTTCGCCACGCATTGTTGCGTCATTTCCCGGGGCGAATCTCCGGTTTGTTTGCCCCGAACCTTGCGTCACATCGCCGATTTCAATTTCTACCATGGCGTTCATGCCAATTCGGGCAAATGCAGGAGGATGTTCGATCGCGACGGTCACTGCGTACTGCCTGACGGATTCACTGTTCATCCAGCCAGTTGGCTCCGGATAGTTGTTGACCTTGGTGACAGTCCCGGAAATGACCTCGTCTGGCAATGCGTCGAGATGGACCTGGGCTGATTGCCCTTCCCGGATCATGGCGATGCGACTTTCGTTGACCAGCGTCTTGACATGCAGCTGACTGAAATCCGTCAACAAAATGAACGGTTGCCTCTCGCGAACGGTGGCTCCCGGTTCCGGGATCCATTCCCCACCCCCCCTTCGATCAAATTCGCGGGCATAGACAACGGTCCCGTTTGCAGGAGACAGAATTTGGCAGTTGTCCAAATCAGAGTCCAGGCTCGCCATCCCTTCCAACGCGAGATGATGCGCCAGCTTTACTGTTTCCACCTCAGCGGCGGCACCGACGACAAGCGATTCCGCTTCCGCCTGATTCTGCTCAAGCTCGTGTCGTTGACGCGCCAGTTCCAGATTCAGTCGGGCAATTGCTTGTTCGCGATGCTTGCCTTGCAGAAAGACAATTCTGCGGGATAGCCTGGTGATTCCATTCTCGGCTTCGGTCAATGCAAGGACAATTGCCGGATCCAGTTCCTGGTCTGGATGTTGTTCCCGCCACATGGCTGCATGCGCTTGTGAGACCCTTAAGCGTGTCTCGAACAATTGCTTTTCTCCTTCAGCATCCTTGAGTTCCATTTCCAGCTCACCGCCATCCTCTAACAAGGTGGCTCGCTCCAACGCCGCGGACTCGGCAAACAACAGCGCGACCTCCTTGATCCGTTGCCGGGCGGTGAAAGCGGACTCGTATTCTAACTCCGCCTTGATCAAATTCGCAGCAGCCCGGGCAACTTCGATTTTCTGCTGCTCAATCTTTCGTTCAATCGTGGAACTGTCGAGCTCAGCAAGAAAATCGCCTTCCTGAACCAGGGTGCCCTCGGCTACCACGTGAAGCAAGGTGGTTTCCCCCTGGACCATGGATCGAATCTCGATATGGGATGAGGATTGAATCTCACCCGCTTCACGGACTGTGGACCCGATCCGACGATCGAGGTCCGAACGTTCGTCGTCATTCGCCGCCTGGCCAAAAACCAGACCCGTCAGTCCGTAATACAGGACCAGGAGTGTGGCTCCGCTGATCTTGTTGAAGCGCATTTGATTCCCCCGTTAAATATCGGCGCGGCATGTGGTCGCCTACCAGGCTCTGCGCGCGCGGATGTGAAAATCTTCCTGAAACTCGTGTCGCTCACCAAGCCATAACTCGACTTGGCGTATCGCTTGGATATCAGTTGCGTCCGGGATCCATACTTCACTCAATTCATAGGAGCGACGCACAAATGTACTTGGGCCACGTCGCACCACCAGATCGCCAAAACGCATTTTCATGGCCGGCAGCGAAACATAGACTTCCAGGTTTTGGGTTGCTGGTCCGCTAGTCGCTTGTTCTGGCATGCCGCTGGTCGCATAGGCTTCCTCGACGCTGTCCAGCTGTATTTGGGGAGACCGGGCGACACCGACAACCAGAAAGTAGTGTTGCCCCAGTCGGATACTCTTGCCTGTCGGATCGTCATCCTGAAAAAGTACTCCGGCAATCCGCCGGCCGATAACGCACACGTTCTCTGCGCTTTCGATTTCATGCTGCTCAAGAAAACGACCGGAGTCGATCTCGATGCCCGCCAGTACCGCCAGCTTTTCGGACGAGGTGCCGATTATGACTGCGTTGCTATCCGACTGCCGGTAGCTGGTCAGATGCGTCATCGTTCGCAGCGCAACAGCGCTGGTAGCCTCGGGAACAACCTCTGGCAGATAGTACAGGTCGTTTCGCGTCAGGCCATAACTCCCGGACAGGGAGAATTGACCTTCGGTCACGTCAACGTTAATACTGCGCAGGCACAAATACTCCTTTTTGCCGGACTGACCAACGACAGTCCCCGGCAACAGCGTGATGAGAATCAGCGCAAGAAAGGATTGCCAGACAAATTCGGACCTGCGCATACCTGTTACTCCAGGTGACCGTTGGACATCGACCATTGCAGAGTTCGATACCCTTGGCCGATTCTAGTAGCCAAATGGCCCAATGTAAATTTCTTGACTAGAGAAAGTGCGGGCTGACTGATGGCCGAGCGATACTGTAACCGGCTGCAATCAAGCGACCAGCAACAGGCCGTTGGGAAGCGCAAAAAAAGCCATCGCAATGGCTTGCGATGACTAGACAGACAAGAAGCGGAGACGACAGGATTCGAACCTGCGGATGGGTTTGACCCCATCACCGATTTAGCAAACCGGCGCTTTCGACCACTCAGCCACGTCTCCGGAGGTTGCCAGCGGCAATTGTCGGTCATCAATGCCCGAAATTCAAGGCAGGTTGCCAGAGTCGCCGATTGCTCCGCGATCGTAGCGGCAGCTACTTACCGGCAAAGATCACTGAGCAATCGGCGACTATCCGACGTGCAACAGACACATCGGCTATGAACAAGGTTCGGTCGATGCTGCTGGCTGAACCAGCGGTTTGCGGGGCCAGGCTAGTGGTCCCCGCATTTACCGCTCGGTTCATCATCGCTATCGAACCGTTCCTTCAAACAAAACGACGGCAGGGCGAAACAATCCGTTGTCGGAAATGATGCCAGTGTCGCGGCCAGGACCGCCGACCACGAGCAGCACTCCGCGGACAAAGCCCCAAAATCCGAAATCGTTAAAACGAAGATCAAGCACGTCGTCGCCTCCACCCAGGTCGACAATACCGCTGGCGGTGAAAATCGAATTGCTCATGAAGATCACGTCATCGGACTCGTCGGAAGTACGCACTTCAATGGTTTCCACGTCATTATTGAGAACCCGAATCACGTCCGAGCCGGCAACGCCGCTGTCGATTTCGATCCGGTCAGCAATGTTTCGATGCAGGATGATACTGACCATCTCGTCAGCCTCGATATCCATCGTACGCTCCACGAGACAATCAATGGCGAAGAAGCGGTCCAGACCATCCCCGAGATCGGCGATCAAAAAACGGCCCACACGGACGTTTTCCAGTTCGATATCATCATTCCCGGACAGGAATCTGTCGGTATCGATAATCAGGTGGCGGGCAATCGATGCGTTATTGATCAATATCTGGTCGTCACCGTCTCCCATCTCGATGTGGACATCGGCGTGGCTGACAGACCTGGCTCGCAGGCTGAGGATTTCCAGGCTGTCATGACCACCTTCCAGCTCAATCACCAGGTCATCCTGAATTGGCAACACGGCGAAACTGGAACCATTGATCGTGGTGCCATTTAGTCCACGAAACAGGTGCAGACTGCCATGAATCCTGGAGATTCGCACGTCGTTGTTGCCGTTGTCGCCGGTTACCACAACGTCCCCGTTGATCAGGGTGGCCTGAACATCGGCGCGAATGGACGAAGAAGTCAAAAATATCGCAAAAGCGGCAATCAGGCCGCAGCAGTTTATTCGAAACATCGGTTTACCCTCGTGGATGGTGTTGAGTGATTGAGAAGCAAAGCAGTCACCGCGCAAAGTCAGCTTGACCCGCCGGGAAGGCTCCGTTGACAGCGAGAATGTGCCGGAGCTGTTACAGATCGGAACGGCCAAGCCCCAATCTCTCAGAGCGACAGAGATCATCGCAGGATCGTCTTCGCGTCTTCGCGAGACATCAGGCAGCCCAGCCGATTGATCTCGCTGAGCTGCCAGGTCGCCGAGTGGTGGACAGTCGTTGTCCGAGTCTAGTTGCCCGAGTCATCGGCGCTGGATTGTTCGGGCGGAGGGCCTCCATCGTTCCACGGCGAATCAAAACCGCGGCCGTCGTTGAACATGGCCATGAACCGTTCGACTTCGGAGCTATCAATCACATCGTCTTCGTTAAAGTCGATGTGACTGAGATACAGCGACGACTGATTCTCGGGAAACTCGTCACCGGCGATTTGCCCGTCGCCGTTGGCATCCATCTCCATAATCTCGGCGAACATTTGTGGCATGAAGATCCCTGGTCGCGTTCCGCCCTGGCGGTTGCCTTTAAATTCGACCGTGTAGCTTTGACTAATCGTATGGCAAAATGTTTCGGCATCATCACATACGACATAGGTCACGTGCACCTGAAACGGTTCCTTGAATCCGTGACGGTCGACATCGATCAGAAACTGGCGGGGGTCAATGTCGGCGTCTTCCTCGACCTCCGGTCCGTTCAACGTAGTCTCCGAAAACTCAATGCCTTCGGGCCCCTCAATTTCCACATTGAATTTGCCCGCCAGGTTATTCCAGTGCACGCGGTACAGCGGATCGAGGTAAAAGCCCAGGTAGAGTTGCCCGGGGCCTTTGTTGCCGACCAGGTCACCAGTGGCTTCGGCGCGGAGTTTGGCAAAAAACGGCAACTCGCTGTCGGCCGGCTCAGTCTGCAAGGCACGTAGCCCTTTGGGAAATTCGATACGCGGAACGACACCGCTGGCAATCTCCCTCTCGGGCAGCTCGAAACGTACGGGCAAATCCTCGATGGCCGTCGGGTTTTCCACCGGACCGACCAGTTCCTCCAGATCGGCACGCAACGTGCGCGGGTTGGACCAGAATCGTTTGCGTACGATGTTGCCTTCCGGATCGATGATGAATTCGCCGTTGGGCGCGCCGCCAAAGCCCTTCTGGAATTCGTCCTCCATCGTGTCGCATATCCACGGCAACTCCGAGCCGGTGATCTTTTTGAACTCAGCAACGTGAGCCAGCCGTTCGTCAACGTTAAACGGCATGACATACCCGTTGATCTCCGGGTGGGCCAATGATTTGTAGACGTAGAAGAAATTCACGTCGCGGTCGCGATAGTCGCGGTACACCGTCTCCAGACTGGAGACGTTTTTGATGAAAGGCGGTCACGTGAGGCAGCCGAACACAATCACCGTGTACTTGCCGCGTGTGCTCACCAGATCGAACAGGTAGCCGTCCTCGTCAAACCCCCCGACTTCGGGTGCGGGGTCGCCGATAGTCGGTTTGCGAGGCAAAAAGCGGGCATCAAACTTGTCCGCCCATTCATGGGGCAGTTGTTCAGTCTGCTCTCCCTCCTCTTGCATAAAGGTTGGTGGAAGAAATCCCAACCCGGTTCCCGCGATCAGTACCAGTAACGACGTAAACAAAACAAAAATTCGCACAGCGGACCTCGTCAACAATGAGCTTCTTTCTCTCGCTTCGCTATCGTCGCAGCCCTGCCCCGCAGTGTCCATGTTGTCAGCCCATTTTGTACCGCCACTTCGTATCCCGCGCCACCGCCGCATCGCTATTGCATCATTCTGCAGCCTCCTGCCTGCAGCCTCTCGCCTGATAAAGCCTTGCCGCCGCACCGGCAATTTGCTACCGTTTTTAGTCCGCCATC
>JBPCVB010000371.1:0-3321 GCA_051010855.1 Pirellulaceae bacterium
TGGAACATTGCCGTGGCGGGCAATAGTGTGATGGTGGAACAAGGCTGGTTGGACGACGATTTGAATCGAGACATTGCACGCCGTTTTCTTCAGGCAACGGTCGAGGGACTGGCGCTCTTTCACAACAATCGGGAACTGGCGCTAAACGTCATGGCGAAATGGAATGGCATCACCGATACCGACATCGCAACTCATGCTTACGAGCGCGGCCAGTGGATGCAGAAAAAACCCTATCCCTGCTACGAGGGCATCGATAACACGTTTGAAATGTACAATTCGAACGAGATGCGCAAATTCAAACCAACGGATTTCTACGACGACAGCCTGATTCGTGAGTTGGATGAGAGTGGTTTTATTGATTCCTTTTATTAATTTAAAAACAAACAATTACCGTCTTTTATTAATGTCATTTCGAGTAATCAGGACGCGAACTGTTCAGATGCCCAGACGTTTCTCGTTTCCACATCGTCTCAAGTAGCCGGCATATCATCGCAAAAGCAAAGCAAATACTGAGTTTGAGCAGATGAGCTGCACCGCAGGAGCTAGGGAGATGGTCGAACGATACCAAGCCGCTTCATTTTTGAGCGTAACGTGCTTGGTGGAATACCCAGTATCGCGGCAGCGCCACTTGAACCGGCGATCCTCCATCTGGTTTGCATCAACACATCGACGATGTGTGCACGTTCGACCGCAAAAAGGTCAACGGCATCGTCTACCGTCGCTTCCGAACCGGACTGATGCAAGCTTGTTATCAATCTGATTGGCCCGGGAAGATCAAGGAGACTGTTGTCTTCTGCTGATATCAATGCACGCTCGATGAGACTTTCGAGCTCGCGAACATTGCCCGGCCACTCATAGCCCACGAGCTCATCAATCATCCCTGCGGATATCGCGTCTATTTTCTTGCCGAGCCGGTCTGCGTGTTTGTGCACGAAATGTTCGGCCAGCAGCGGAATATCATCGCGACGATTCCGCAAAGGCGGCAAAGTAACGGGGAAGCTGCTTATGCGATAAAATAGATCGGCGCGAAATTCACCTGCTTTCACCGCCTGTTTCAGATCCCGGTTGGTCGCAGCGATCAGGCGAACATCGGTTTCAATCGTTTCTGTTCCTCCAATCCTCTGGAATTCGCCACTCTGCAGAACCCGCAGTAGCTTTCCTTGCAGTTCAAGTGGCAGATCTCCGATCTCGTCAAGAAAAAGCGTTCCTGTATGCGCGAGTTCGAATCGACCACGACGCTTTGATTGTGCGCCAGTAAATGCGCCTTTCTCATGACCGAATAGCTCGCTTTCGATCAGCGTGGAGGGAAGCGCCGGGCAATTTACACTGACCAGGGGCTTGTCGCTCCTGGAACTCAGCTTATGTATCGCCCTCGCGATGAGTTCCTTGCCGGTTCCGGTCTCCCCAAGAACAAGCGTTGTAACATCCGTTGGTGCTACTTTTTGCACGGCCAACAGGCATTTTTTGAGGACCGGATCATCGCCGATAATCTCATCAAATCCGTGTGCAAGCTTTACCTCTTCCCGCAAATAACGATTCTCTTTCTGTAGCTTGTTCTTCAGGTGCTCTATTTTCGAAATTGCTTGCGATCGTGCAATTGCTCCCGCAAGGCATTCTGCAAGGAGGCGCAGTTCCGCCACCGTCGCAGGCGGCCAGTCGCGCTTTTGCCGCAGCATAGCGAACGTGCACGCCCCTTCGAGCTTTTCTTCCACCAGGAGCGGCAGGATCAGCAGTGATTTCACATTACACTCTTTGAGAAACGTCCGATCGTCGACCGCTGTTTCCGTCATGTTCTCAATGTCATCGACCGCAACCAACCTGCCAGCCATAAGTTCACTGGCAATCCATGGAATCCGTTGTTGATCCAGCTGGAGTGTGGCAACTGCCTGATCTGCATTTATCCATCGGTGCAGAGGTCGAATGGTCTGCTGATCGGTCGCGAACCACCACAGACTGATCGCGTCGAGTTTGTATCTGGAGCCGACTGTCTGCAATCCGTCGTTGAGTTGTTCGTCGATGTCGCAAGGTTGTGACTGAATGAGATCGGACGAGAGTCTGGCAAGCACTGCCTGGAAATCGGCCCGATGCCTGATGTCGTTTTCCGCGTTCTTGCGATCTGTAATGTCATGGATGGTGCCGACCATGCCCACCGGTTCGCCCCGCTCGTTGAACGAAACCTCGGCGCGTTCATGCACGACGAGCTCGGACCCATCCGGTCGAACAATTCTATGATCGATGGTGTAGGGCTCGTGACTCCCAATTGCCTGTTTGACAGCGACTCGCACATCTTCTCGGTCATCCGGGTGAACACGCTCCAGAAACGCCTGGTACGTTGCCCCAAAAGATTCCGGCTTCATCTGAAACAGACGATAAATTTCATCCGACCACCACAACTCATCAGTCACGGTGTTCCATTCCCAGTTACCTATACTGGCGATACGCTGCGCGTCACTCAGGCGTGCCTGAAGCACGCCCAGCTCTTCCGCGTATTTAAGTTGATCCGCCTGCTGGACACTACGTGTGTAGGCACGGAACACCACCGCAGCAATACCAGCGAAAATAGACAAATACAGAGTGTAGGCCCACCATGTTCTCCACGGCGCCGGTTGCATAAAGAAATCAAAACTCGCCTCTGTCTCGCTCCAGACACGATCGTTGTTGGAAGCAATTACCCGGAACGTATACTCACCGGCTGGTAGATTCGTGTAGGTAACCTGACGTTTGGTTCCAGCGTCGACCCAGTCGTCGTCCAGTCCTTCCAGCATGTACATGAAGCGGTTTTTTCTGGGACCGGCAAAATCCAGCGCGGCAAATTCAAAACCGATTACGTTTTGATCGTATTGAAGTTGTACACGATCGTCACGCACCTGGAGTTCGCCCTGATCAACGGGGTTATTGAGCGTCAGGAACTTCGTGATGGCGACCTGTGGCGGCGGACCGCTGCCGCCGAGCAAATGTGGGTAAAATGCGTTGAAGCCCTTCACACCACCAAAAAACAGCTGTCCATCCGCAGCACGAAAACCCGCCGACAAGTTGAACTCGTCATCCTGGAGGCCATGGCTGGTATCATAGTTTTGAAACTCAAGTGAACCAATATCCAGCCTCGACAGACCACCGCCAGTGCTAAGCCAGAGCTGGCCCGACTGGTCCCAGATCCCCGCGTAAATCGTTGAACTTGGCAAACCGTCACGCGTGTTAAATCGCTGAAAATTCTCCCGCCCTGCTTCGCGATCGGCCCGCCGCCACAGATTCAATCCCCTGCCTTTCACGCCTATCCAGAAATCCCCCCACTGGTCTTCCTGGATCATGTAGATTTCGTCA
>JBPCVB010000372.1:0-7427 GCA_051010855.1 Pirellulaceae bacterium
GGCAACTTCACGGGAATCGTTGAACACAAGGATTGCACATCCGGGCAACTGCAGATCCGTGAAGTCAACATGAGTACCTACCTGATTGACTGCCGTCGTATGTTTAGCGCTTTGCAGGATGTCAACCAGGACAACAGCCAGGGAGAATATTACATTACCGATGTACCGGGAATTCTTATCGATCGAGGCGAGGATGTGCGGGCCGAACCGGTGCTGCTGCCCTGCGAAGCTCTGTCGGTAAACACCGTTGAACAGCTGCAAATTGTGGAAGACGAAATGAGACGCATGGCCCAGTCCGCCTGAACGACTCCTCACATCGCCACTTGCCAGGTGATTGAATCAAATGCACGAACTGAAAATTTTTAGCGGCCGCGCCAACGTGGCGCTGTCGCACAGGATTTGCGATTTCCTCCATCTGGAGCTTGGCGATTGCGCCCTGGAGACATTTCCGGACGGCGAGTTTCATTGCAAGATCGGCGACGTGCGTGGCCGCGACGTATATCTGGTCCAGCCGACCTGCCCGCCGGTCAACGATAACCTGATGGAATTGTTGATCATGATCGACACGTGCAAGCGGGCCAGTGCCGAGCGTGTGACCGCCGTGATTCCCTACTACGGTTACGCTCGACAGGACCGCAAGGACGAAGGACGAGTGCCGATCACGGCCAAACTGGTTGCCAACCTGATCACACGAGCCGGCGCCGATCGCGTCTTGTGTATGGACTTGCACGCTGCCCAGATTCAGGGGTTCTTTGATGTGCCCGTCGATCACCTGTACGCCGGTCCGGTGTTGAACCAGCACTTTTCAAACATGGGTGTGCCGGCTGAGGAAATCGTAATCGTCAGTCCGGATGAAGGCAGCATCAAACGGGCAGTGGGTCACGCAAAACGCCTCGGTGGCTCCATCGCAATCATCGACAAACGCCGCAAAAGCGCGACCGCCGTCGAGCAGGCCAACCTGATCGGTGGTCCGATCGAGGGCAGAATTGCCCTGATGTTCGACGATATGATCAGCACCGCCGGCTCGATCTGCGGTGCCGCCGAGCTGGTAGAAAAGTGCGGGGCTCGGGAAATTCATGTCGCCGCGACTCACGGTGTATTTGCAGGAAAAGCCATAGAGCGACTGAAAGATGCTCCCATCGATAGTGTTGTGATCACTGACAGTATTCCGCTTGGCCGCGAAAACCATCTGGACAAGATCAAGACACTATCGGTGGCCAATTTGCTGGGTGAAGCCATTAAGAGAATTCACCATCACCAGTCGATCAGTGCCATTTTTGGTGAAGAACGTGAAGCGGGCGTAAATTAGCCGGCGCCAGAACGGTTATGACGCGTTAATCCTCGTCCTGCCCCTCCTTTTCTTCATCGGGTTCGTTTTCCCGAGATTCCCGACGAAATACGGCAACAATATCCTCGGCCGGAACGACAAACAGCTGGTTATCACACTCGAAATCCACAGGAATGGCGTTCTTGGGATGGAACAGGACCTTGTCATATTGCCGCAAAGGCAGGTCATCGTCGTGCTCGATGGCGGCCGAAATCGTCACGATGCGGCCCGTAATCGTGGGGATCTCGGCCGAATCGGGCAATGCAATCCCGCCCCGGGTTTCGCGTTTGGGTTCGTCCTTGCGCACGAGGACTCGCAAGCCAATTGGCTCAACGAATTCAAACACGTCGCGACGGGTTTTTCGTGAAGAAGTCATAAGGTCCTGCAAAGTGGGCGGGTCAATTCAAGGGGCGAACCATTCAATCATTGACTCAGTGCGGGCGACAGGCAAGTTGCCAGGCGTGGCTGCGTGGGCACTCTATGTCGGCCGGCCACTGGCCACGCCAGGATTGATTTCTCCAAAAATACAGCTTGGCCTTGAAAAACCGGCCTGATTTACCAAAATACCGTGCTGCCCAATATGCACTGTCGTCTGACCAGTTGCTATTTTAATCATCCGATGCGACCTGCGAACCGTCCCTCGGTTCGATCCCTGCTGGAGGTACCAAAAAGTGAGTGACGCCATCAGTGTCAAAAAACGCGACGAAACCGGTACGCTGAGGATGCGTCGATTGCGCAAGGCCGGCCATATCCCCGCGGTCCTTTATGGTCACGGTCAGGAGACTGTTGCGCTTACGTTGAGCGCTCGCGAAGTCGAAAAACTTGTGCGGGCCGGACGTCATATCGTCGAATTGAAGGGTGATGTTTCGGAAAGCGCCTTGGTCAAGAATGTCCAGTGGGACGCATTCGGATCCGATATCCTGCACCTGGACCTGGCTCGCGTAGACGCATCCGAATCGGTCGAGGTCACGATCTCGATTGACTTCCGCGGCGTTGCTCCCGGCACCAGGTCGGGCGGTGTGGTCAAGCATGTTATGCATGAAGTTGGAATTCGCTGTCCCGCCAACAAGCTGCCTGAGCATCTGGAAATCAGCATCAACGAGCTGGAACTGGATGGTGTCATCACGGCCGGCGAAATTTCCCTGCCAGCGGCGGCCGAATTGATCGGCGATCCGGGTGACGTGGTCGTGACTTGCGTGCCTCCAACCGTGACCGAAGAGCTGGACGACGAAGAAGCTGCTGCAGGTGTAGCAGCCGAACCGGAAGTCATCGGACGCAAGAGCGAGGATGAGGAATCGGCAGAAGGCGGCGATTCATAGCGGCGTTCCCACGCGGATCGCTAAATGCAGCTGTCCGGTTTGCACTGGATTCTCTGATGAAACTGATCACAGGCCTCGGCAATCCGGGGTCAAAGTATCGCGATACGCGACATAACGTCGGTTTCCGGGTGATTGCCGAGTTGCATCAGCGTCTGGGCCAGGCCCGACCTTCCTCAAAATTCGAAAGCGAGTTTGTGCAGGTCGTTATCGGCGAGCACAAGGTGCTGTTGCAAAGCCCGCTGACGTTTATGAACCTGAGCGGGCGCGCGGTTCGCGGATTAATGGATTTCTACAAAATCCCGGCCAGCGAACTGCTGGTCGTTTGTGATGACTTCAATCTGACACTGGGGAGGCTGCGATTTCGACCCGGCGGTTCGGCAGGAGGCCAAAACGGCCTCAAGGATATCATCCAACAGCTGGGGACCCAGGAAATCGCCAGACTGCGGCTGGGCGTCGGGCTGCCCCCTGAGGACCGCGACGTGTCCAGTTATGTGCTCAGCAAATTTCGCCCCGAGGAACACTCGGATGTTGACAAGGCGATCCAGCGAGCGGCAGACGGGGCTCTGGTATGGGTCGAGCACGGCGTCCAGGAGTGCATGAATCGTTTCAACGCTGATCCCAACAAACCGCCCAAACCACGCAAAAAGACCCAGGACGAATCGAAAGCAGGCGACAAGGGCGCAGAAGACGACTCAGATGACCTCGAACGGCCGCAGAAACCGGGATCGCAGTCCGGAGGCAACGCACCCGGAGCCCCGATTTGAAAGGCGTGTTCCGGCTGCAACCTGCCGCGGCCAACCAGCGACCAGACGTGTCATTCGGGTTCGCAAAAACCTGGATATGGGCATGCCACACCGGGCAACAATTGTGTACACTGTTGTGGCTTGGATAACAGGGATTTCCTCCAAAGCCTTTCCGCCTGAAGCGCTGGGTGTGCTGACTCTCTGCAGTCGTTTCGTCGTCCAGGCAGACCCCAAATATGGATTAAAGGATTGATAGTTTAAATTCGGCAGAGTCCTGAACAGGATGGCTGCTCGCGGAGCCGGGCTCCGAAAACATCCGAGGAGACAGATTTTGGCCAACAACAACGTTTACGAATGCATGTACATACTGGATGCCAACGCCTACGCGCGGAATCCGGGCGGAGCGTCCGATACCATTCAGAAGATGGTGGACCAGATCGGCGGTGAGGTGTTGGCCAGCCGATTGTGGAACGAACAAAAACTCGCCTTTCCCATCAAGGGCCGGTACAAGGGCGCCTACTGGCTGTGTTACTTTCGGTCCGACAGTTCCAAATTGGTGGAATTCAATCGGGCGTGCCGGTTGTGTGACATCGTGTTGCGTCACCTGGTCATCAAGATTGACGACCGTCTGGTAGACACGCTCGTTGCGACCGCCAAGGGCGAAGCCGTTGAAGCACCGCCGGAAACGGCTAGCCCGGAAAAAGAAACTCCCGCCAGCGACGAGAGTACGGAAAAAGAAGAAAAAGAAGCGGCGGCGGTTGACGGATAACCAATCTCCGGGAGGCAAATGCCATGGCCAGTTTCAATCGAGTAATCCTTGTCGGCAATTTGACGCGTGACGTCGAACTGCGCTACACGCCCCAGGGCACGCCGGTCACCGAAATCGGACTGGCGGTCAACGATCGCGTCAAACGCAACGACGAGTGGACCGACGAAACCACCTTCGTCGACATTACACTGTGGGGTCGCACCGCCGAAGTGGCCAGCGAGTACCTCGGCAAAGGCTCCTCGGTTTTGATTGAAGGGCGTCTGAAGCTGGATACGTGGGAAGACAAGAACGACGGCAAGAAACGGTACAAACTACGCGTCGTCGGTGAAAAAATGCAGATGCTGGGTTCACGCAAGTCGTCTTCCGATCAGTCCGGTGATGCCTACAGCGAGTCGGTAGCGGAATCTGATTTCCAGGCCGACTCCCCTGCCCCGCCTCGCGACAACATTCCGTTCTGAAACGGCCAACTTGTCACCGCTGAACACACAAGACCAAGAATTCCCTGACATCAAGCACATACTCATGACCAAAACACGGAAGATGAAAAAGCAGCGTCGCTCTCCCAAGGGCTTCAAGCGTTTGCCAACGGGACCCAACGGGGGTGTCGAGTTGTTGCTGATTCAAAGCGTTGAGCACCTGGGAACCCACGGCGATGTCGTTGAAGTCAAAGCCGGACACGCATACAACTATCTGATTCCCCAGGGACTGGCCACGGTCGCCACCGATCATCACAAACGTATGGTGGAAAAGCACAAGGAAAAACTGGCCCAGATTGCCCGGCTGAAACTCAAGGAGTTTGAGGATCTGGGATCCGAAATCGAAAAACTTAGCCTGACCATCGAGGCCAACGCCAACGAAGAAGGGCACCTGTACGGTAGTGTGGGCAGTGCGGAAATCGTCAACGCCCTCAAGCAGTCCGGAGTCACCATGGCTCAGGAGCAAATTCGCCTGGAAGGCGTGCTCAAGGAACTCGGCCTGTATACGGTTAAAGTACGGTTGCACCAGGATGTGGAAGCCGATCTCAAGGTATGGGTTGTACCGTCGGTTGAAGAAGGTGCCGAAGCGGCTGGTGACAAATCGGCAGGCGAATAAGCCCTTTCCATCAGTCTTCAACGGCTCCTTTCACCCGGCTAACACCAGTCTTGCAACTTTCCCCCCTGCGGATCATTCTGTGCGCAGATCTCGATTCGGAGATCGGGAAACTGCGTTGCTGCCACGGACGGATTTGGCGGACGTTGGCGCTATGCAAATACCAGCTTGGCCCCTTTGCCGCGGCACGTGCGTGCCTGATAATTGAGAACTCATCACGGTTGCGTCAGCGAAATTGACGCAGCCGTTTTTTCGCCGCTGGTGATCAGGAATGACAACCGCCACCGGTTCGCAGGGAACGCGACGCTTGAAGCGAAAGCCGGTTAATCAGGGAGAATGGACTGATGGAATCTACTCAACGCAATCGACCCGATTCGAACCGGCGACGTCGCCAACGCGAAGACAAAAAGCCCGATATTGCCACGCTGCTCGACCGCCAGCCACCGTTCAGTCAGGAAGCGGAAATCGGTGTTCTCGGCAGCATGTTGCTGTTACCCAGTAACATTGACGAAGTGGCAACAGGATTGCGCGGCAATGATTTCTACTTTGATGCCAACCGTGTGCTGTTCGACCAGATCGTCGAAATGCGCAACACCGGCAAGAACATCGACATCACGCTGCTAACCGAGCGCCTGAAAGACCAGGGAGAGTTTGAACGAATTGGCGGCGCTGCCTACATCGCTCATATCCTTGAACAGGTTCCCAACGCCGCGCACGTCAACTATTACGCCAACATCGTGCGTGAGAAGTCCACGGTACGGAAAGTAATCGAGACGACTACGGACATTCTCAAGGAAGCGTACGAAGCCGGACAGGATTCAGCTGACAAACTGCTGTCGGCGGCCGAAGAACGAATCTTTGCAATCGGCGAGGCCAACAACCAAAGTGCCGCTGCGGGAGACGTCAAGGAAATATTCCTGATGGCGCTGGAACGACTGGATGCCAAAATGCGGGGCGAAAATCCCGAGGGCATCGTCGAAACCCACTTTCACGATCTCGACGACAAGCTGGGTGGATTGCGGGCCTAGGAACTGATCATTCTGGCCGCTCGGCCGAGTATGGGCAAAACCGCATTTGCCATGAATATTGCCGAAAACGTCGTCCGCTTTTCCGATGCACCGGTGCTGTTCGTCAGTTTGGAAATGGCCGCCATCGAGTTGATTGAAAGACTGCTGTGTTCGGTTGCCCGTGTCGATAGTCACCGGCTGAGAAACGGCAGCATCAACAAGGCAGAGCGGATCAAGTTAAAGGAAAAGGCGGCCGAATTAAGCAGCGTGCCGCTTTATGTCGACGATTCGCCCAGTCGCACTGTCGCCGAGATCGCTTCGACCGCTCGTCGTATCAAACGGCGTACCGGTGCTCTCGGATTGATCGTTGTGGATTACATGCAGTTGATCGAACCGGAGCAAGCGTCCGATCCGCGTCAGGAACAGGTGGCCAAAATCGCCAGACGGTTAAAAGGCATGGCTCGCGAGTTGAAGGTGCCTGTCCTGTGTCTTTCGCAACTAAACCGGCAAGCTGACGACAAGGGCAATCGACCCAAGATGAGCCAACTGCGGGAATCCGGCGCTATTGAACAAGATGCGGATGTTGTCATGTTTGTGCATCGCGAAGAGTACTATCTCAAGCACGATCCGGTTGCACAGGCCGAAGTCGCCGGTCAGGCCGAGATCATTGTCGAAAAACAGCGAAACGGCCCTACTGGTCCGGTCTATATGAGCTGGCTGGCAAAATATACGCGTTTTGAGGACCGTGCGCCCGCTCGCCACGATGAACTCGAAACCGTTTCCGACGGTGCCTGGATTCCCTGATCACCGAGCGGTTGGCACCGCGAATGCCGGGGTTTTTGACGCAGTCCCCCAAAATGCTTTACGCCACGCGGCCGAATGCGAATAATGGATATCCTTGTTTCCGAATACCGCCACGGTCAACGGTATGAATACGCTGCCGATTTTCCACGACGTCACAGTGTATGACGAACTGGAGCCTTGTCCCTACCTGCACGAGAAAACGGCGCGGTTGCCTCTGCAGGTACCCAGTCAGCGAGTGTCGCCTGCCGAGACGGATCAACGACTTGCGTTGGGTCAAAGACGGACAGGTGAATTTGTTTATGCGACACGTTGTCCGGGCTGCGACTCTTGCCAACCCATTCGATTGAGCGTCAACAAGATCGAGTTTTC
>JBPCVB010000373.1:0-2563 GCA_051010855.1 Pirellulaceae bacterium
CTTCGCGACAGTTCAGGCTCACCCAAAATCTTGCTGACCGTCCGTGGCAAAGGTTATATGTTCGCCGCTGAAGCGGGATCGAGCGACTAGCTGGAGAGCCGGACTTTCGTGAACTCAGCCGGCGCCAAACGGTCAGCCAGAAACCACACCACACCATCAAATGAAAAAACCCTGGCAAATCTGGTCCCTGTATGCACTCTGCCTGCTGGTCGTGGTGCCGGCGATGGCGTGGCTGAGCGTGCAGAGTCTCAACCTGGAGAAAGCCCGGGAAGAAGATCGCATCCAGACCGAGTTGGCTCGCCGCGAAGCCGAACTACAGGAACGAATCAGCAGCGCATTGTGGCGTATGGACGGTTTCCTGACCAACCTGATTGCACGTGAAGCCACACGACCCTGGTATTTGTATCAGTCCTTCTATGATGTTGCGGCGTTTGAACCGCAGTTCAACTTCCAATCATCGGCACCGGCGCAAACCGAAGGTCAACAACTGGATCATCAACAGGACTCGTTGAGTTACCGTCTGGCATCGCCGTTGTTGTTTCAGCCGTCCCAATTCGTACGGCTGCATTTTGAAATCGACCGTAATAACACCGTGACATCGCCGCAAATACCCAATGGAGCCGATCGGTCGCAAGCTTTTATGCATGGATTGTCCGAAGATGCCTGGCGGTCCAATCGAAAACTGGCCAACGAGGTCAAGTTTGTTTGTAGTTACGGCTCCTTGCTGTCCTCCTGTTCCACGGATTTGTTGCCGGAGGGGCCATTTGAGCAGGACGAGAGGAACAGCTATCGCAGTTTTCCACCGCCTTCGGACCTTTCGCAGCGTATCGAGCAAACTGCCCTGGCACCCAAAGTGGCACCGGCCCGCGGGGAGGAATTTTCTTTCTTTCAACTAGCGACCAACGCGCTGACACTTGAACTAAACCGGCTGAAGCGTCAAAGGGCCGAGAACAAACAGCAACAGCCAGGTGGCAAAGGTCAAGTCAAGCCAACCCAAAAACAGGTGGCCCAGCAAACACGCAACATGTCACGTGGCGAAAACGAATATGGCCAGCGTCAAATGAATGCCGACGCTTATGCCATGACGGAATGGGTCGGCAACAAGATGATCGAACCGCAAATGGCCGGTGACATTGCCAACACCCGCTTGATTCGTGAAGGCGTCATGCAGCCGATGTGGATCGATGATCGACTGATCCTTGCCCGCCGTGTCGTCAAGGATGATGAGCAGATCATACAGGGATGCTGGCTGGACTGGCAAAAGATCCGTGTGGCATTGACCGACCTGGTTTCCGATTTGTTGCCCGAAGTTAATTACCAATCGATCGAGGATCCCGATCAAGTGATATTGGGTCAGGCACTGGCAACCTTGCCGGTACAACTGGTTATCGATCGACCGCGGATGATCGAAACGTTGACATTGGAAGCCAACGCTGCGGACGAACAGCTGCAGGCCGAGCTGGGTCGCACCAGCATCCTGAAGCAGTCGCTGTGGATCGCCTGGATCGGGCTGGCATTTGCCGCCATCGCTGGTGCCTTCCTGTTGCACGGAGTGATGCGGTTGAGTGAACGACGCGGGGCCTTCGTTTCGGCGGTCAGCCACGAACTACGCACGCCCTTGACCACATTCCGCATGTACGCCGAGATGATGGCGGAGAAAATGGTTCCGGCCGATCGTCAGCAACAATACGCTCAAACGCTGAAAGTGGAAGCGGATCGATTGTGGCACCTGGTCGAAAACGTATTGCAATTTGCCCGACTGGAACGCAGCAATCAAAAAAACCGTCTCGAGGACGTAACGCTCGATGAGGTGCTGGAGCGGTTTCACGATCGACTGGAGGGTCGCGCGATACGGGCCAACATGGAGCTGGTTGTGGATTTGCCAGACGAAGTTCGGAAACAGGAAATGCGTACGGACCCAGGGGCTATCGAACAGATTCTCTTCAACCTGGTCGACAACGCCTGCAAATACGCTCGAGACACCGAAGATCGGCGTGTCGTGGTGTCGGGCAGTCTGTTGCCGACCGGTCAAATGCGACTGTCAGTACGCGACTTCGGTCCCGGTGTAAACAAGGACGATCGAAATCGCATGTTCGAGCCGTTTCGCAAGTCGGACATGGTAGCCGCCAACACAGCGCAGGGCGTGGGGCTGGGTTTGGCGTTATGTCGCCGCATGGCCAAGTCGCTGGGCGGCCGTCTAACCGTTGCTGATCTGGCAGCCGGTGAATCCGGAGCCAAACTAGTGCTGGAAATTCCCGTCAAGAGCTGAAGCGGGCGATCGGCACCTTAAACGGCTTTTCTCAAGGCATCGCTCACGTGATCCCACGTCAAAGGCGTTCCGCGCACCAGATCCCGAGACGCCTTTCTGCCAATTACCTGGTTCAGAAACTTCGGCGGCAACCCCTGACCGGGTCGGATCGAACGAACATGCTTTGCCGTGATAGTTTCGCCCGCCTGAATATCTTCGACGACGAACAGCGAGCGACGAAATACGATACTGGCCAATTCCCTGTCAGTGCGTTGATAATTGACATTGCCCAGTGCGGCCTCCGTTGTACGCACC
>JBPCVB010000374.1:0-5247 GCA_051010855.1 Pirellulaceae bacterium
AAATCAAAGGCATGACGGTAGGCCTGACGATTGTCCACGATCGCCCTTCTGACCTCGAGGTTACGTTAATCGGTCCCCAAGGTGCTGAAGCAGAACTGTCCAATCTGAGTGGCAACAACAGTGTCTCCGCGTTTAACGGAATCAGAACACCGGGTCTGTGGACACTCAACGTGACGGACCACAAAAAGAGAAAGGAATGAACCCTGCTCGACTGGTCGATCACCGTCGAATATTAAGACTCGTATGCTTACGGGCGGGGCTTATTCCTCTGCCAGTTGATCGAGAATTCGCTCGGCCCGAATATGCAATGGATCGGGCAAAAGAGCCACTATGCAATCGAGTCGCGGTACGAATTCCACCCGGGTCCAGCTGGCTTGGGGCAGATCAGCGGCAATCCCGTTTTGCAAAAAGCGGATAATCTGTTCCGGCTTGTGGTTGCGGGCCTGTTGCCGTCCGCAGGGATAGATTTCCAGTCGCGAGGCATTCCACATCTGGCCACTTGAAGTAACTTCCAGTGTGCTCTCGTCGAGCATTCGCCACGCCACACCCATTGATGACGTTAGATCGAGCAGAGTCTTTTCGATTTTCTGGTCACGCGACTTCCACGGTATTTGTGTCGACGGGTTCCAGCCATATGGCATCAATTCGTGCCAGTTAACCAGAATAGTCAGTCCGTCGTGACGCTGGACCTGGTCCAGCACGCGCGACACCACATCCAGCTGGATATCTTCATAAGCACTGATTGAAGTCCTGACCGGATCGTTCCGCGAATAAATGGTCGCAAGTTGCTCCCGGGGCTCGACCGCGGTGGGATCGGCCTTGATTTTCGCGGCGGCAGTCAACCGGCCCAGCAAGGATTCGACCTGTCTCGCGGTCGGGCCAGTCTGTTCCACAACGCACTTGCCATCGGAGATCGTGATCGTGGCCTCGCCACCAGCTGTATTCCACGAGTCCGGTTGTACAACGCGTTTGACCAGTTCCTCGATTTCATCTGCTTGTTTCTCGTCAGCCACCAATATTGAGTCCACCGGGAACTCGTGGGACGTCAATTCATCGTAACCGGCAGGCAGCACGATAATCACATCATTGGTGTCGTTCCATTGCCAAACCAAACCAAGAGTATCCAATGCCGCCTGCAGCACCTGGCCGGCAGATCCGTTTTCAACCGTAATGGTGATGGTGGCGTGAGGATCGATTTGCCGGCCAATCACACTGTTCGTGTCAAGTTGTATCGGAATGCGCGTGAGTCGATTGAAGTTGCGAATAAACTGGAGCAATGGAATGTCTGTCCATGCGATACCGGGAAACTGCATGTCCAAACTGGCCAGCGGATCCAGGTCCAGCGCATCGGGACGGGGCACATAGACTTTGCCAATGCCAATCAAGTTGTCTTGCGGGTCGGTCGCCATATCGCGCAGGTCGGTGGTGTTGACACCCGGTTCAAACAGCAGATCACGCATTTCGCCCATGCTATCCACCATCGATTCCTCCTGGCCCTCCGCGGTCACTTCCATGGGTTGGCCATTGTTCAACGCCGCCTCGACATCGATGGCGGGTTCTTCAGGTTGACCGGAATTATCATCCTCGGGTGGTACGCCCGGGCCTTCGGGGTCAACGACGTCCGCAGGTTTATCCGCACCAGGGTCGGCCATGCCTGGATTGGTCGGTTCTTCCCCTTTGGCATTTCCTGGTCCGTCGGGCACATCCGGTTCGAGCGGTGCGTCGACATCGGGTTCGGTTCCCGAGTCAGCCGTCGTGCCGGTATCATCGGCATCGAGCTGCGCAACTTGTTCGGGAGATTCTTCGGCACCACCGCTACCGATCATCTGTGTAATCAGCCAGGCGGTGAGGACCAGTGCGAGCAGGCTGACACCAATGATTCCTGCAGTCCACGCTACAGCCTTGCCCCGTTGTTGGGCAGAGTCACTGGTCCATCTGGCGTCCGGCATAACCGGCCCGTCATCCGCGATGGCCGGTGCGGCTGTGGATTGAGGAGCGTTGGCGCCGCGGGATTGAGAAGTGCGAACCGGTAACCTTTCCTGACTCGCCGACGACGTTGTCGGTTCACCTGCAAGAACGCCCTCCAGATCGTCGAATTCGCTGGTCAGAGTGGCATTCGGATCTTTGGGGTCACGAGGCCGGCGTGGCAGAGGCGGCAGAGCTTCGCCGGCAGGTGGCTCCCAACCTTCGGGAGGTTGTACCAGCACCATGCTGCCACACTTGGGACAGGCTAGTACCTGACCAATCGCGGCTGGCTGTTTTACATTGAGCCGGGACGTGCAGGTTTCACAGGATATCGAGAATAGGACCACTCTGTTCCTCAGAGATTGATTCAACTGCCCGCCGAATCATTTTAGACTGATCCTTGCAATCTGTCTGGTCCGCCGCTGGCCGATTCCGTTGAAATGCGAGGGTGTTGCGCCGCTGGAAAAAGTTATTCCGGCTGGAACACCTGGGGCAGCGTCTGATTTCTGGCCCGCGCCGCTTTGCGAGTCGTCACCAGTACGACGACATTACCGGGACTTTCGGGATCATCATCCACGAGCCACACCAGCTTGCAATTCTCATCGGCGGGACTGGTGGCCGACTTGTCCGGATTTGCCTGCAACATGATTTTCGTCAGGATGTCGCTCAACGGTTGATTGTCGACCACCAACTGCCCCGGTCGCTGGTTCTGAGTGATCCCCTCCTCGGCCAGATCGTTTCCAAACAGCCGAATGTGGAATTCAAATGGCAGCGTCGGGTATTCGTCACGGACTTCCGTCTCAATTTGTTGCAAAAGATTAATCAGGTCTGGATCGCTGGTAACGGAGATGCTGCGGGGTTTGTCGAGCAATGCCTGCAATGTCGCCGGCACGTTACTGGCCGGGGGTCCTGTAGCTGTGGCAAGTCGCGGACCGCTCAAAACCAATTCGCCAGCAGCCACCAGGTTGTGCGCGGCCATAGGTGGTAACCAGCAGTTGGTGATCACCCCGCGTCGTTCGCGGCCCACCCTCAACTGGCTGACCAGTTCTCCAATCATGTTGTCGAATCGCTGTTGCACGGAGGACCAAAAAGGGTGCGGGGGCATTTGGCTTACATATCCAGTCAACGCATCCCGGGTGCTGCGAAATCTTTGTGGCAGCCACTCCATCAGCTCACTGTCGGGCAAATCGGGTGACTGGGCAGTGATCATTTCAAAGTAGTTTCCGCGGTCAAAGTGCAGACTCAGCATTACACCCTGCATGCGATCATCGAAAAACAAAAACAGCGTACGACGAAACTCTGCGAAACGGCCTGTAAACAATCGCGTTGCTTCCTCACTCAACAAGGCATTGGTCAGGAACAGCACATTCAAATCGCGATCCCGGTCGGATCGGTCAATCAACTGGCTCATCGAACGGCCCGCGACCGACAAACCCGATCCCGTCAGCGACTGGTTGATGAGGTCTTCATCGCCAACGACAACGCGGGTTACTGAGTCTCCCTCAGGCGGGTCCAGCCATGCCACCGCGCCGGTAAGCGTAAACAAGATTGTTTCCGCATCGGAATGCCTGGCCGATTCTGGCTCGCCCATCCGTGCCAGCAAGGCGGCGCGAGGCATCGGTTGCTCGAGTTCGGCGACTGCGAAGGTTGCCAACTGTCCCGGTTGACCGACGTGCAGGGAAACCGTAAGCCGATCGATTTCTTCGGCCTTCAAGCCGGTAAGTGATTCGAATCGACTCCGTAAGCTCTCGAATTCCGGTCCCATTGCACGCAATAACCGTGCAGCTTGAACGTCGCCGGTCAATCTGGCTGGACGGAACGTAAACAGCATCTGAGGTGCTGGCGGAATGAACCGCATGTCAATCGGTTCCGCCGAGGTCGGCGACTCCCAGGGCAACACGCCGTCATCGGCTACTACGTTTTGAGGCCTGAATGCTGCGGGATCGGTTGAAGCGATGGGAGCATCAGGATCGCTGCCGGGTTCCGCCTCCTTGCTTTCGGGAGAATCTGGTTCGTTGTTGGCTGACTGTCCGCTGGCGTCGGAAATGGCTGAATCGTTGCTGCCAGTGAAGACACCTCCCAGCAGAGCGCCTAGCAGACCGGCTGCCAGCAAGATCGATGCACCAATGACCAATGGCACCCAGCTCCTGGACGCATCGCTTTTTTTGCGCTGGGACAATCGTTCCGTAGGCGAAATGGTGCTTTCCTGGGGATTGCGGGAAGCAAAATCGAAACCGCCCGACGAGCTTTCGGATGCTGCGACTGCCGTGGTATCACCGTTAATAGATTCGAGTGATTCAAAGAATTGTGTGCTTCGGTTCTTCTGTTCCAGTGATTGCCGATAGGCCTTTAATGTTGGCGGATCAGCTTCGATATCCGCCGCGATGGACTGGGTTTCGAGGATGGCTGCGATCAGTTTTGCGGTGACCTCAGCATCCTTAAGTTCGTCGGAGACATCTGCCGTCATCAACAGTTGCAACAGGTGACGAACGGCATCGGGCAGTTCGTATTTGTCACAGGCCTGCATGGCCTTGGCGATTTCCTTGTCGCGATCTGCGAGTTCGGTGGCTCGCAGATTGGGAGGTTTGCCGGTCACCAGGCGAAACATGACCGCTCCCAGCGAAAACAGATCCCGTCGTCGTCCATCGACTCGACGAACCGGCGACTGAAACATCTTGGCGGTGATGGCATCATCGCTGTTGTCTTCGCGGCAATAATGCAGGCCGGGAATCTGCCATGTCAGCTGACAATTGCCACCCCGCAGCAACCAGATGGCACCGGGCCAGATGCGGCCATGCACGATGCCAAACCGGTGGACCTCCTGCAGACCAAGCGCCAGTTGTTCACCGGCCTGACAGGTTTGCGGCCAGGGCAATCGTCCCTTGCGCGGCAGTTTCTGGTGCAGCGTTTGACCCGGCTTGTCAGCAGTCACGGCGAACCGATATCCGTCAATCTCCACCCATTCATGAAAAGCCGTGACAAAGGGGCTGTCGACGTCCGGCAACTGCATGACGGATTCGCGAATCGTAGCCCATTGCCGGGCATCCTCGATGGACTCACCCCCGAAAAAGAACAGACGCACGGGGTGGTCGGTGGGGATATGCCTGCCACGGAACGAGCCGGCCAGAGGTCCTGTAGATTCGCGGGCATGCACACGATAATTCTCGAACCGGAACGGTCCGGCGACTCCGCGTGCCAGCACCCGCATCTGGTAACTGCTGATACGTTTTTCGTCTTTCAGCCAATTCAGAACATCGACCAGGCCGGGTTTCTCGCGACCTT
>JBPCVB010000375.1:0-5266 GCA_051010855.1 Pirellulaceae bacterium
TCCGTTGTTGCGGTCGGCGTCGGTCTCTCATGGTGTCATGTCATTCTTGCGGGAAACAAACAGCGGCCATCGCCCTACTCGGGCGGAGACACGCAATACGTTGACCGCAGCGTTTTGCCTCCCCATCGATTATGGATTTCTGCTCGATTACACTTACCGGCGTTATGCCACGTCTTGCGAAGAGCCCCGCCAATGACCGATGTTGACGACACGCCAACGCCATCGGAGACAGCCGAAGCGCCAGCGAAACAAACCACCGGTCCGTTCCAAAAATCTTCTGGAATGTGTTCTCTGCTGTTATGGCAGTGCTTGGACTTTCGAGCCTCACCGAAACGCTAGTCTCATGGAAAGGATTTATTCAAAACATCGTCGCGACTTATCAGGAAATTGTGCATCCTGTTTTTCAGTTCCTGTTTGGGTGGTTTCCTTTTGAGATTCCAACGTTTGTTTTCGATTACCTGACAATAGGCATCTTCGTTGGAATCGTATCGGCCAACGGACTGTTTGCGGCAGGAGCGAAATTCCAACCCGAAAGGAAAATCCCAGGCCTCGAAAAACCGAGATGGTTGGTTTCGATTGTCGCGCCTTTCATCTTTGCAAGCATATGGCCACCGCATTTGGTCGCACAGATCCTGAAAGCAATTTTCGCCAGGAGTATGTTCGACAAATACATGGCAAGATACATCGTGAAATGGCTTGGAATCGTTGCGATCTGCTTTGTCGTCCTGTTGTCGATCAACGCAATGCTGTAATCGAGCGAAGAAAAGGGTCAGGCTGGCTCTGTAGACAACGTTCCTGTTTATCGAAACCCGAAGCGTCAGCGAGGGGAAATCCTCGAGTATGCTGGTCCCTCGCTAACGCTTCGGGTTCCGTTTGATTTGATCCCTGAGGCAGGGACGACCGCGCAACGGCAACACAGCGCTGCTTAGCGCTTACGAACGACCGTCAAACCATCGCCAAACAGCAGCATGCTGGCTTCCACCCGTTCGTCCTGGTGAATCCGGCGATTCAGGCCCTGAATCGCATTCGTTTCAGGATCGACAATTTCGGGGATGGCGACCTTGAACTCCCACAGCGTGTTGTCGATCAGCAACAGACCGTTGGAACGCAGAAGTTCGATGCACATTTCGTAGTAGGCCCCGTAGTTGACCTTGTCCGCGTCCAGAAAGATCAAGTCGAAACTGTCCTGGTCCGCCAGTTGCAAAGTTTCCAGAGTCTCGAGGGCGGGTGCCAAACGCAGATCGATTTTGTGGTCGACACCGGCCTGCTGCCAGTAGCGACGTGCGATCCGTGTCCACTCGTCACTGACGTCGCAGGCGATGATGCTTCCGTCGTCCGGGATGGCCAGCGCCATGCTCAACGAACTGTAACCGGTGAATACACCCAGCTCGAGGATGTTTTTGGCCCCGATCAAGCGGATCAGCAATCGAATGAACTGTCCCAGTTCGGGGGAGACCTGCATGACGGCGTCGTCCAGTTGCTCGGTCTCTTCCCGCAGTTGCCTGAGGACGGCCGGTTCATGCAGTGAAACCGACCGGATGTACTGGGCGATCTCGGGAGTGATGGCGTAATGGGTTGACGACATATCTGTTTTTAGGGATTCATCATTTGAAAGAGCATTGACAGGATAACAGGAAGTTCAGGGATTTGAACATGAGGAACAGAGTTAACAGAGTGCGTTCTTTTTTGTGCCTCCGTTTTCTCGGTTGCCTCCTGTTCAACATAGAAAATAAAACGTGGACAGGATTTACGGATGGAACAGGCGAGCATGCGTTGCCGTCCGCAGAAAAGAGTGATGCGAAGAAGCCGGGCAAGCAAGTGGTTCACAATTACGGAAAACCACTCGCTTGCGATTCGTGCTCGTATCGATCAACGAACGAAGAAACGTTGTCAGGCTGGCTCTGTAGAAAACGTCAGGGATCAAATCAAACGGAACCCGAAGCGTTAGCGAGGGACCAGCGTACTCGCACGATTCGGATTGTTGCAGCCGCGGTCATCACGCTGAGCAAGGGATCGCCACAGGCGTGTATTCTGTAGAATGGTTATGTCTACGTGAAAGAGGACGCCATGAAAAAAAATACGTCATTTGGGCTTCGTGCTGCAATTGCAGTCGTCGCCTTGCAGCAGGTTATTTGCCCGGATTGGTGCGTGGCCCAGGATACTTCAGCGCAGCTGCCTGACGATGTGTTTTTCTACCTGCCATTTGAAGGCTCGGCAAATGAAAACAATCACACGGTGGCGGGTTCGGAAACGCCTCAATTTGTGCCAGGCCTGGATGGAAAAGCGATCCGTGTTCAACCCGTGAATCCAGCCACGAGCAGGCCGGTACTGAGTTTGCCAATTCAGTCGATGAAGCTCAACCAGGAAAGCGATTTCTCTTTGCAATTCTGGGTTCGAACCACCATCGGTTCGGAACAACGGGCGGTCTTGATGTCAACCAAGGACTTTCCCGACAACGGACTGAATTCGCAAAAAAGCCAAGGCTGGGTGTTTGGTGTATTTAATGGCACCTGGGCCTGGAATATGGGATCGGGAAAACGACGGATCAGCTATGACCGGACCAATGGCGAATATTTGCCGATCAATGACGGCCGTTGGCATCAGTTGGCCATGACTCACAGCGCAGAGGAAGGATTGATTCGACTTTACTTCGACGGCAAAAACATGGTGACGTACAACGTCCGTGATTCGGCCGGATTCAAATTCGGTAATGACAATCCACTTTCGATTGGATGGGACGGCGAGGAAGAAACTCGACAACCGGTCGAGCGACCCGTATTCGTCGAAGGAGCCAGAGACCTGCAACAACTGGTCGATGAATTCGATCGACTGGGACTGCCTGCCGTAACACCGGACGAATTCGAGTCTCTGGTGAGCCAGCCCAAAAGACTGTTTGAAACGAAGATCGCAGAACTACGACAGCAAAACGACGACGGGAATACCGACCGACTGAAACAGCTCGAATCGGTTGATCTGCAGCCGATCGAAGCCATCTCCCAACGATTGATGGGTGGTCTCTATACGGTTCATCAAAGCAGGTATTACAACGAAATCGCTTTGTTATTCAGGCTATACCGATTTGAAAACGGCAATGTGGTCATCCACGAACCGACGGCAAGGCGTTTGGCCAGGCGGGAAGTCCTGACGGCACCCGCATTTGATCTGGACGAGTTGCGAATTTGGAAACGAGCCTTGTCAGCCGACGAGGTGATGACCGCGTACACGCGTTATTTTCAGCACACCTTGCCAGCACAACCTGAACAGCTCACAGAGTTAACCGCAGGCTGTTGGAACATTTGGCACGGTGGCATCCATCACTCGTTGGAAATTGATGGGTGGGACTCCCGGCAATCCATCATCGACCTGCTCAAGCGAGAACAAGTTGACGTCATCATGATGCAGGAAACCTATTCCAATGGCGATCACATTGCGGCCGAGCTGGGTTTTTATTACGCCACCACGATTGATTGGGACAACTTGCATCAGGGTCCCAACATTTCGGTGCTTAGCCGATACCCGATCAAAAAGATTGTTGTTCCGCCAAATTCCACCTTCATGAATGTGGCAGCGCTGGTGGAACTTGGCGAATCTCAGGACATTTACGTCATGTCGAACTGGTATGGCATGCGCAACTTCGAGGATGTCTACTCGTTTCACGAATCGCGATTCAATGAGACCGATTCCGTACCAATTTTGTTTGGTGGAGATTTCAATGCGATTCCGGATGTCGATGGCGGCAACAGCCTGGCGTATCGAATGCTCACCGAAGCCGAATTCGTGGATGCCTATCGCCAGCTTTATCCCGATGTCGAACAGCTTCCGGGACATACTCATCGCAGCGATCGACGAATCGACCAGTTGTATTACAAAGGCGCCGGCCTGGAGAACCGAAAGACCGAGGTGTTCTCGACATGGCCATCCCGGTTTCCGTCGGATCACTATCTGATCAAGTCGGTGTTCGATCTGAATTACAAAACGAGGGACAAGGAGTAATCGGTAACGCCAGGTGCTGGCAGAGCCAATCACGCGGCACAGGTAACATTCAGACGAACCCTCCCCGGTCGCTACGCTCCCGACCTTCCCTGGCAGGGAGGGTGAACTGCGGCTTAAAATTAGCGAACATCAGCGTCGATCAGCGGTCAACGGGTAGCGGAGACTTGCAGCCCGAGTTTCGGATCGATCGCGTCAGCCGCGCGGGCGACCGCGAAAAACGGTAGTATGAACCCACCGGAAATGAGCTGCGTCCTGCCCTGTAGAAGACATTGCCACGTGTCGGAACCCGAAGCGTCAGCGAGGGGAATTACTCGAATATGCTGGTCCCTCGCTAACGCTTCGGGTTCCCATTGATTCGATTGTCGACGTTTCCACAGGGCCGCTGTGTCCCCTTTTTTTGCTCATCCGAATGTTCGTAGCCGAATTGCCTGTTATTGAAGATTTCAGGACGTCATATAATGCAGAGTAACGTTTTTAGCATCCAAACGAGGAGCAACCATGAATGAGGCGTCTTTCAAGACGAGTGCTCAGGCTCAATCGGCCAAACGCCAACCGGGTACGGCAACCCAGTTGGGTTATATGCCAGGGTTTGGCAACGATTTTGAAACCGAAGCGCTTCCCGGTGCATTACCTGTCGGTCGCAACTCTCCGCGTCGTTGTCCTTACGGTTTGTATGCCGAGCAGCTTTCCGGGTCGCCTTTCACGGCGCCCACCGCGACGCTCGAGCGTTCCTGGTTGTATCGCATTCGGCCATCGGTCAAGCATGTCCGGCGTTTTTCAAAGCTTGAAATGCCTTACTGGAAAAGCGGCCCGAACATTGTCCCCGAAGTTATTTCGCTGGGCCAATATCGCTGGGACCCCACGCCGTTTCCGCAGCAGCAGGTAACCTTCGTCACGGGCATGCGCACCATGACCACTGCGGGGGATGTTTGCACCCAGGTGGGAATGGCGTCACACGTTTACCTGGCCAACACCAGCATGGGCAACGAGTACTTCTACAATGCGGATGCCGAATTGCTGGTCGTGCCTCAACAGGGTCGGTTGGTGATTTACACCGAGTTCGGCAAGATCGATCTGGAGCCGTTGGAAATCTGTATCTTGCCGCGAGGCATGTTGTTCAAGGTCGATTTGGTCGATGATGAGGCACGTGGTTTCGTTTGTGAAAATTATGGTGCCAAGTTTACCTTGCCAGGTCGTGGTCCGATCGGAGCCAACTGTTTGGCCAACCCTCGGGACTTCAAAACACCGGTCGCGTGGTTCGAGGATCGCGATG
>JBPCVB010000376.1:0-6726 GCA_051010855.1 Pirellulaceae bacterium
GAGCTGGACATCGCCCACCTCCGTCAAAACATTGGTGTCGTGCTGCAGGAAAACTTCCTGTTCCGGGGCAGTGTTCGCGAAAACATTGGAATGGCAAAGAGCAACGCTACTTTTCAGGAAATTGTGTACGCAGCGAAACTGGCCGGCGCCGACGAATTTGTCGAACGGATGCCCCAGTCGTACGATACGATGCTGGAGGAAAACGGGTCCAACCTGTCCGGTGGCCAGAAACAACGACTGGCGATCGCGCGGGCATTGTTGACCAATCCGCGTATTCTGATTTTTGACGAAGCGACCAGTGCACTGGACCCGGAAAGTGAAGCGATCATCCAAACCAACTTGCGGAAAATCGCCCGCGGTCGCACCGTGATTATTGTGTCGCACCGGCTGTCCACGTTGACAAGTTGTGATGCGATTTGTGTTTTGGAACGGGGGAGGGTTGAAAAGATCGGCCACCACCGTGAACTACTCGACGAGTCCAAGGTGTATCAGGAACTATGGTATCAGCAGATGGGTCATCAATAACGCCCGACGATCCTGATCAACCCGCCGACGCCAAGGCGGAAGACCAGGAGAACGGCAATCCCGTACCCACAGCGTCCAGTCGTTTGCCAAAAGAGGAAACGCCGGTCGCTCCGGATGACGATGCGCGCGAGGTCGATGAGGCCAACGAAGAAACGCCTGAATCGGGCGACGGCTCAGGCGAAACTACGGACGAGCAAGCTGCTCCGCCGGCAGCGGTTCCAGCAACTCAAACACCCAAAAAACCAAAGAAGCTTTCCCGCAAAAAATCACGCATCGGCCGACTGGTGATGGAATTCCAGCCGGATGCGGTCGAAATGGAGCACCGCAAGGTTGCCGGCGGACTGCGTTGGACCTTGTACACCGTCATTCTGCTCCTGATCTCCACCGTTGCCTGGGCCACTTGGGCCCGCGTTGACCGCGTGGTTGTCTCTGAAGGCAAACTGATCGCCGATGAGGCCGTTCTGATCAAGGCGCCGGCGACAAGCACGACCCTCACCATAGAGGTCGAATTTGGAGATACGGTCGAAGCCGGTCAGGTTCTGGTCACGCTGGACGAGTCGTTTTCCGAAGCAGAGGTTGCCAAACTGGAAGGCCGCTCCAACAGTCTGCTCGCCAAAATGCAACGGCTGGCCGCCGAACAATCAAAAGGCGATTTTGTTATTCCGGCGCAGCACGGCGCCGACGAAGTCTGGTTGACGGAGCGCAAGGCCTTTATCGACCGACGAGCTGAAATGTCGGCCAAGATGGATGAGTTTGATGCCGACCATCGCAAACTGGTGGCACAGCAAAACAAGAATGCCGCTGAGATTCGCAGCCTCGGCAACCGCGTGCGATTGCGCACCCAGTTGCTGGAACAGGTCAAGGAACTGCGAATTACCAGGGCAGTGTCGGTGAATGAAGTCATTCAAAACCAGATTGAACTCGACTACGCCGAAAGCTTGTTGATCACTGCCGAAAGCCAGACAACGGAAATCGAAGCTGACTTTGTCACCCTGGAAAAACGCAAGGACTATTTTAATGCCGAACGACAAGCCGCGGTCAGCCTCGAATTGTCCCAGATCCGGCAACAGTACAACGAGGCGGTGGAGGATCTGAACATGGCCGTGCGGGCCGATGAAAAGATGGTCCTCAGGGCGCCTCTGGACTTCCCGGAATACAAGGTTGTCGAGATTGCGGACTTTAGCTCCACCGTGCAGCCGGGTGAGCCGTTGATGAAGCTGGTGCCCAAGGACTCGCCACTGGAACTGGAAGTCAAGGTGGACGCCCAGCACATTGCCCGGATTCGCGAGGCCGTAGCCGATGCTCAAAACACGGAAGGTGCAGACGGAATACCCAATGGCGCAGCCGTCCGTATCAAGTTGAGTGCCTACCCATACATGAAACATGGAACACTGGACGGCGTCGTAAAAACCATTAGCGAGGATGTGACCGAAGAAGGCCAGCCGCCGATGATCCGCTCCTATTACATCGTTCGTGTCCAGTTACTCGATACGTCGGAGCTACGCGACGTCCCTGACGACCAGAGACTGTTGCAACCCGGTATGGCAGCGACCGCCGACATCAAGGTCGGAACGCGTCGCGTCATTGACTACTTCATCTACCCGCTGTTCCGCAGCGTCGATTCCAGCATCCGTGAGCCATAACGGTCTGATTGGCTCGGAAAACACCGAACCAAATCTCTATTGGCGGAATCCCGGCCGTCGATTCCAATAGATCCATACCCGCAGGTAAACGGATTTTTGGAGGTCGGGTCATGCGAATTATTCCCTGGGTCTTTATGCTGGCAATTCTCTTGCCCGCGGCTTCGTTTTCGGGAGCCCAGCAGCATTCCATGGAGCGCGATCGCGATAGCGCAACTCAAGTCGCCTTCGATTACCTCACGGAGGATGCCAGGGCACGGGTGTTGCTTGCGAGGCAATTCCCGCAAACGCGGTTGCTCGAACGAACGCAAGATGCCAACCACATCACGTTGCGGCTGGAGCACGAAGGTCACCCGCTGGAAATCACGACAATGGCCAGCGGGCAAATCGAAGTTGTCTTGAGTCAGGACTTTTCCGCCAACGACATTGACGGCATCGCAGAACATCATCCCGAACTGCTCAAGCATGTCCGATCATTTCCCAAATCCATTGGCGGTGGCCTGGAGGTGGAATTGACCATTCACACCAAAGTGCGCAAAAAGCTGGACAGCAAATACCACCTGCAACTACGTCATCCGGACATCTATGAAATCTATGAGGCCTTTCGCCGTGCGCCTCATGACAACCGAATCGCTGCTGCGGGAAATGGGCAGTAGCCGTCGCGAACTTATTCGTCGTCAGCTCGCAGCCACGGCGTAGCCACGGGCTCGTAGTCACAGATCTCGGAGTCTGTGAAATAAAGTGCGATCTCGCGAGCCGACGCTTCAGCACCATCGGATGCGTGCACCAGATTCATCTGCCGACTGCCACTGTAGTCGCCGCGAATCGTTCCAGGGGCCGCCTTCAGGCCGCTGGTGGCTCCCAGCATGTCTCGTACGACGCCAATTGCCTCCAGACCTTCCACGATCATGGCAACGACAGGTGCCCCTGTGATGAATTTCTCCAGGCCCGGATAGAACGGCTTTTCAACATGCTCGGCATAATGCTGTTTTGCCAATTCTGGCGTAATGTTCATCAGCTTCATCGCAACTATGTTTAAGGACTTGTCCTCAAATCGGGCGATGATGCGGCCGACCAGGCGGCGTTGGACACAGTCGGGTTTGAGCAGCACCAGAGTACGTTCCATAGGGCTTGAATTCCTGTTTGGCAAGTGGTGAAGAATCGGTCAACGAGTTGGCTGGCCAATCCCAAAAGGGCGAGATTCTAGCAGGTTTTTCCCACTATCGAAACGGCGTATTATTTGGGAGACTGGGCACTGGCAAGACGTTCGCGTCGGTGAAATCAGGATCCAATTTCAATAACCGAACCACATCGATGATCTCCGATAGTGAACTGTTTCCGGCTTCGTCCAAGCCCGCAACGGATTTGCGAGGCGTCACTGTCCGGATGGCCGGTGACTCTGGTGACGGCATGCAATTGCTCGGCACCCAGCTAACAAACACATCGGCGTTGGCCGGCAATGATGTCGCCACCTTTCCGGATTTCCCGGCGGAGATTCGCGCTCCACGTGGCACCCGCGCAGGAGTCAGCGGGTTCCAGGTGCAATTTGCCGCCGAAGAGATTTTTACGCCTGGTGATGGTCTGGATGCACTGGTCTGCATGAATCCCGCCGCGCTGGTCACCAACATTGCTGATCTGAAACGCGGTGGCATCCTGATCGTTAACTCGGACAGCTTCGACGAGCGGGACCTGAAACTTGCGGTGCTGGACAGCAATCCACTGGAAGATGGCTCGGTTGATGGATTCCGCGTCATCCAGGTGCCCATGACGACGCTAACGCGTACTGCCGTAGCCGACCTGGGCATGAGTCCCAAGATCGCCGACCGTTGCAAAAATTTCTTTGCCATGGGTCTGGTGTTTTGGCTGTATGGCCGGGACGTCGATCCGACATTGCGTTTCATCGAGGCCAAATTTGCGGGCAAGCCGGATATCATCGAAGCCAATCGACTGGCATTGCGGGCTGGCTGGAATTACGGCGAAACAACCGAAGCCTTTGCTTCTACCTTTCAGGTTTCCGAAGCGGATTTGCCGCCAGGAACCTACCGCAACATCATGGGCAACCAGGCACTGGCGTGGGGTTTGATTGCGGCAGCTGACTTGAGCGACAAGCAGTTGTTTCTTGGCTCTTACCCGATTACACCAGCCAGTGATGTGCTGCATGAGTTGAGCAAATACAAGAATTTTGGCGTACGTACGTTTCAGGCAGAGGACGAAATTGCCGCTGTCTGCTCGGCGATCGGCGCGGCCTTTGGCGGATCGATGGCGGTGACCGCCAGCAGCGGTCCGGGTATCGCGCTCAAGAGTGAGGGAATTGGTCTCGGCGTGATCCTGGAACTGCCGTTCCTGATCATTGACATTCAAAGGGGCGGACCCAGCACCGGACTTCCTACCAAAACCGAACAGTCCGATTTGCTAATGGTATTGCACGGTCGTAATGGAGAATCGCCGATTCCGGTAATCGCGGCGCAAAGCCCGAGTGACTGTTTCCGTGCTGCTATTGAAGCCTGGCGAATTGCGACACGATTCATGACTCCTGTGTTCATCTTGTCGGATGGTTACATCGCCAACGGATCAGAGCCGTGGAACATTCCCGACTTTGACAATTTGCCGAAAATCGAAGTCACACATCCCGTGGCGCGCGACAATGGCAAGCCCTTTTTGCCATATGAACGCAACACGGAACTGGCTCGTCCATGGGCCATCCCGGGCACCCCCGGCTTGATGCATCGCATCGGCGGGCTGGAGAAACAGGATGGGACCGGCAACGTCAGCTACGATCCGGAAAACCACCAGCATATGGTCGATACGCGGGCGGCAAAGATCGCCGGCATTGCGCAGGCGATCGATCCGCTGGATGTGTTTGGCCCTGATTCGGGTACGCTGTTACTCAGCTGGGGAGGCACGTACGGCGCGACACGCACGGCCGTGATGCGTAGTCAACAAGCCGGAAAACAAATTGCACACGCCCATCTGCGCTGGCTGAACCCTTTCCCTGCAAACCTCCCTGAGGTGCTGAAGCAATACGACCGCGTTCTGATTCCTGAATTGAACTGCGGCCAGTTGAAGCTGCTGATCGATGCCCAATTCGATGCGACAACCATCGGACTCAACAAGGTCCAGGGCAAGCCGTTTACGGTGACCGAGATCATTGAAAAGATCGACGAAATTTGTGGATGACCACCTGCTGACTTACGCTCAATGTCATGAACGCCGAACTACCTGTTCTCAAACCCGCTGATTTCGCTTCCGACCAGGATGTACGCTGGTGCCCCGGTTGTGGCGACTATTCGATTCTTGCCCAGATGAAAAAGGTGATGCCCTTGCTGGGCGTGCCTCGCGAGAAAACGGTGTTTATTTCCGGCATCGGTTGTTCCAGCCGGTTCCCGTACTACATGAACACATACGGGATGCATTCGATCCACGGCCGTGCGCCCGCCTTTGCCACTGGCCTGAAATGTACACGCCCGGACCTCAATGTCTGGGTCATAACCGGTGATGGAGACGCATTAAGTATCGGTGGCAATCACTTGATGCATTCAATTCGTCGCAATATCGATGTCAATATTGTGCTGTTTAACAACAGCATCTACGGCTTGACCAAGGGACAATACTCGCCAACCTCGCCCGTGGGTCACGTTACCAAAAGCACACCGCGTGGTTCCATTGATCATCCCCTGAGCCCGATATCGATTGCCGTGGCTGCTGAAGCGTCGTTTGTCGCCCGTTCAGTCGACTTCAACACCAAACATTTGGCCGCCACATTGACGCGTGCAGCCGGACATCGCGGCACTTCCTTTGTCGAGGTGTACCAGAATTGCAACGTCTTTAACGACGGTGTCTGGGACTACATGAAAGACAAGTCGGTAAAGGCCGACAATTGCATCGTGCTGGAACACGGCAAACCCCTGGTGTTTGGTGCAGAAAACGAGAAAGCGGTGCGGCTGAACGGCACCACTCCGGAAATCGTCGATGCGGACTCCGACAACCTGTGGATTCATGACGAAACGGTTGTTGATCCTACTCCAGCCTTTTTGCTCAGCCGCATGCGAGTACCCGCATTTCCCGAGCCCATTGGAGTATTTCGGGCTGTTAACAGGCCGACCTATGAAGAGCAACTAAACGGCCAGATCGAAGCGGCGTCAAACGAGAAAGGCCGCGGCGACCTGAATCAGCTTCTACACAGCGGCGATACCTGGACGGTCGACTAGCAACTCCCGCTACTCCCCATGCCAACCGTACTGATCGTTGCAGAGTTCGGCTCTCTAAACGGCGGCGAACGCTCACTGCTGGCCATGTTGCCGCAACTGGGCAATCACGGCTGGAACTTTGAAGCTCTGGTGCCGTCCAACTCTGCGTTCGCAGCCCGGCTACAGGCCATCGGCATTCCTTCTCATCCCTTTCGTGTGTTTGATCATTCCGGCCATCGCAAGTCGCAAACGGAAATTCGTGATTCGATTCGCAGCGTTATTCGGCGTCTCGAGCCCAACCTGGTACACAGCAATTCGCTGGCTGCCAGCCGGCTGACCGGACCTGTGTGCCAGGAACTTGGCGTACCCGGCGT
>JBPCVB010000377.1:0-7954 GCA_051010855.1 Pirellulaceae bacterium
TCAACGGCGGCTGGAAGCCACCGCTACTCGGGTTATTCTCCGCGGATGCAATACAACTTGTTCGCGCCGCGAATCAGCAGCGAACTTCCGGACACGGCGGGTGTCGACCAGAACAGATCATCCTCAATCTGATTGGTGCCCACGACGTTCATTTTGGGGCCAACCTGCAGCACCATCGTTTTGCCGGTTTCATCCATCATAAAAACCCTGTCGCCGGCAGCCCACAGCGATGCTGCCATGGAACCGATTTCCAGTCGCTCCTTGAACGCTACTTCGCCGTCGTCAGTTGAGTAACAGGTCAGGATGCCGCGACCCGGTACGTACAGATAGCCGCCGGCGGCGACCGGTGATGCCATCCCGGGACCGGCACGCATGCGCGACCATTCAAGATTGTCAATCATGGCATCCTGTTCAAACTCGTGTTCCCCGGCCATAGCATTGCCAACGGCCACCAGGGGCCCGCTGCTCATCGGACCACTATTGCCAAAATATACGCGCTGCGGGTCGGCGGCGGGTGAAGCGCTAAACGACATACCAATCCCGGTGAGTTTCCATAGCTCGTCGCCAGTATCTGGATCGTACGAAGTAACGAATCCCGATCCGCAACTGACGATTTCGCGTCGCGCTTCGTTTTTCCAGAACAGCGGTGTCGCCCAGGACGTTGTGCTGTCACGATCCTGTTTCCAGACTTGCTCGCCAGTTACGGCATCAAACGCGGCGACAAACGAGCTCTTTTCGTTGTCCGATTGAATAAAGACCTTGCCATTGCCAACGGTCACGGAGCTGCCGGTGCCAAAGTTGTTGCCGGTTGGCCAGGCTCCCACGTCTCGTCGCCAAAGTTCATTCCCTTGCATGTCCAGAGCTGCGACAATTCCGATCGGAGCGAAGTAGACGAAAACCCGTTCACCATCTGTGGCCGGCGACTCGGTCGCGTAGGTGTTGGATCCGTGGATTGGGAATTCAGGCTGTTGTTCAACGATCGTTTGCTTCCAGACCGTCGAGCCATCCTGCAGATTGAGACAGATGACCTGGAACTTGACAGGACCTTCCGGTTGTTTGGGTCGCATGTCCGTGACGCCTTCCCGGAATCCAAACGGCTTGTTCGCACCTGCGGCAGTTGTCAGAAAAATTCGATCGCCGGTCACAATCGGTGACGCCCAGCCACCGCCGGGCACATCCACGCTCCACGCCAAATTGGTTTCGTTGTCCCAAGCCTGCGGATGCTCGAGGTTCTCCAGTACGCCGTTACCATCAGGACCGCGGAACTGAGGCCAGTCCTGAGCGCAAGTCGTTGCCGTAAAGGTGCATAGAACCAGCAACACGGGGCAAACAACGAAAAAGCCAGATTTCATGTTAGATCCACCGGTAAATTGGAGAGATCGGTCAGTTTGCGAATTGCTGACTAACCGAAGCTCGCACCGATTATTCACAGCGGAAATAAAAAGTTTTTGCGGCGCGAGAGATTCGGGAGGAGAGAAGCGTGATCACCCGAATCAGGCGTTGTGCTGATCCAGCAGATTCTGAACCGCTTCCTCCATTTGCCGCGTCATTTCGGCGGGCGGAGTACGATTCTTGCGATCGCCTGATACCTGCATCGGCTCACCGAAATAGATGTGAACTTCACGTTGTCCGCGAATCGTCGCAGTCGGACGTTTGAGTACGTCCTCCTCGAACTTGTCAATCGTTTCGGCAATACGCTCGATAGATGGTGCTTCCCTGATGTAATTCCCGGGATAGCTAAACAGCTGGCCCACCATGAATGCGTCATCCAGCTGTTCGTAGACTGGCAGTCGCAGGTCATCGGGTATCGGGTTTTCCTCGTTGCACAGTTCCATGACGCACCTGCGTCGAATTTCCTTGACGCGTTCGGGAATTGTTTTCCCGGAACAGTCCATTTCTCGTGTTTGTTCGTGCCGTGCCAAAATGGCGCAGGCCAGAGCCTCAACGCGTGCCGGCAACTCGCCGTGACCCTGTTCGCCGAGATATTCGATTTCCTTGAGCGTCAGCAGGGCTTCGGAGAAATGATAGATGCGGGTCTGAAAGTCATCCTGGGGACGCGGCCGCCACAGGATTTGTTGTTCCAGGTCCGACATCACATCCAGCAAATGCGGCGTGGGGTCTTCCAGATACTGATACTTCATCGCGCAGGGAATAATCACCACAGGTCGATCGCCTTTCCGCGCCGCAGTCGAGGCAATGGTGGCAGGCCCCTCCAGAAACGGAGTGATCCGGTCATTGCAGTGATAGATTTCGCCTTCGGGAAAGATCACCAGCGGGAAGGGTTCGTGTTGCAGGATGCGAATTGCTTCCTTGAAAGCCTTCAGGTCCGCGCCGTCGCGATCAACGCTAAAGCAGCCGTGCTTTTGTAACAGCCACTGTCCGAATTTTTTGCGAACATCAAACACGTGCCAGGTAGCCATGATAAAGATCGGCGTCCTGACCAGATCGGCCGCGTCATAGATCGCGTGCGGGTCGGCGTGCGATGAGTGATTGGGCGTAATCATTACGCCGTGCCCTTCGGACATGGCGTCCCGCACTATCTGTTCGTTGTGCACATGAACATTACTTAGCCGATGCATCCGGCGACTCATGCGGCTTCGTAATGCCGCAGTCCAGCGAACGATGCGTGGCGAGAGCTTCGGATTCCACCAGCGTGGCGGCGGGCCGAGGCGGTAGTTGTTCATAACAGGCGCGAGGTGAGAGGTTTAAGGGCAGGGTAGATTATATGCTTTGCACGCGAGATTTGTCGCTCCTGCTGCCTCATACCTCGCATCTCAAGCCTGCCACCTTGCGTCTCTCAAAATCCAAACGCCAGCGACAATCCGTAATCGAGATCATTGGATCCGTCACCCGGTTCGGGCGTACTGTCGTAACGATTGAAGATGAACGCCCGCAGACGCATATCAAGCGCCTTGTCCAGCAGTGTCTCGACTCCGGCACGCGTGTTGACGCGGTAATCGCTGAAGTCCTGTACGTTTGGAAACGCGTCAACCGTAGCAAACAATTTGGTGCGTGCTGTCAAATATCGCTCCCAGTCCAGACCCAATTGCAATTCCGGTTTCCAGTCATCATCCAGCCCCCCGACTTCCCGCGAGGCACCGGCACCGATCCGGCTCTTGAGGAACCGGTCGTCAAATTCGTACAGCAATATTCCGATACCGGTATGAGCTCCGATGCGATAATCAAAGTTGCGAAACCGATCCCGTTCGAAAAAGCCGCTGTAGTACCACGTGAAATTCGGATTTTGTAATTTGCGTTCCTGACGAGCTTCGGTGTACAGCCGGTCGACAGTCGTTGCTATGTCGTTGGTACTGTAGAAGTACGTCAACAGGAACTCCGTGATCGCGAACTCGCCGTCCTTTTTGGCATCGAACGTCAGGTTCATGTCGTAGTTTTCACTGTTGCCGGACTTGCCGTTCAGCCCAAAGGCAAATGAGCCGTCCCAAACCGGACTCTCGACAATGACGCCTTCGAAAACTTCTTCAGCCACCAGAATGTCCTGAGCGACCAGTGGCTGGCAGGCAAGGACAAACAGGGCGAACAGGGAGGCAGTTAGTTGCTTCATGGAGGCAGTTCCTGACAAGACCGCAAGCGGAGAGGTCCGCAGACTAGGAAATTGCTTGGGTTGACTCAATTGAAATTATTTCAATTCCCGTTTCTCGATTGCCAGCCGCCCACGAGGCACAAAAAAGCTGCCTGCAGTGATGCCCGCAGGACTAACCGACGGCAATGCAGCAGCCAGTTGCTGATAGTTGATTTCGCCACTCAGGGTTTGCCCGAACAGCTCGGCAACACGCTTCACCTGAGCGGGATTTTCATGCACGAACTCCAGCCGAAAATTGACAATGCCTGCATTACGCCAGGCTGCCAATGACTCTGGTGAGGTCTGTGCTTCTGCTCCAAAAACCGTATTGCGACACCCGACATCGGCCATCACCGGATGTTCACGGCCATTGTGATCACGCAACGAAACACGATGCTTCTCACAGGGATGTCCGCAGTTCGTGTGGTCAGTACCGCTGGACATAAAACGGCAAAACACACAATGCTCAGTATGAAAAACTGGCAAGTGGCTCCAGGCAATGACCTCTATCTGCGACGGATTTACCCACCGGGCCAGCTGTTTGATTTGTTTGGCGTTTAAGTCATACGTCGGCGTGATTGCCGCGAGCCCTCGCTGCAGCCAATCGTTGGCGGAAACCACGTTGGCGATGTTCAGGCTGAAATCGCCAATCAACGGTGGCAGTTGATCGGCTGGTTGCTGCAACAAATCGAATAGCAGCCCGCCTGAGCGAACCAGGATCGAACAGTCCAGCGAAAGCAAAAAACGGATCACCCGCTGCTCAGCCGGTTTGAGGATTCGCGGGCTGGCCACACGAGCGACCAGGCCTGCCGCCTGGATTTTCTCTACCGAGGGCCGCAGTCCATACAACTCGAGATAATCAAGCGTAATACTGGCCGGGCGCGACTCGATGGCAGCTGCCAGCTGTTCGGGCGTACGCACCAATAGATGCAAACGGCCGTCGACAGGACCGGGCAACTTGTCCTGTTCGGCCTGATCGACAAACCACTGGTCGACCACTCCTCCGCGTGTGGTCCGCGTTATTTGAAGCTGTTTACGCTCTAGCAACAGGGCCTCGACCATCTGGCGACGCAATTGATTCAGCTGGCTGACCGGCAGGAACAGCAAGCTTTCGTTTGGACAATCCAGTTCGAGACTGGCAAGGTGAAATGGCGTGCCTCCCAAACGACCCAGATGCTCGCTGAGTTTTCGTTCGCTGAGTGCATGTTGCTCCGCGGCAACGAGGTCTTGCTGGCCAGTTATGGTTACGACACGTCCACCATCGCTGGCGTGCAGTTCCAGCGGCAACCCTTGCCGTGCGATCACTTTTACTTTCAGTGGGCGAGTGAACGTCACCGATTTAGCCTGGGCCAACGGCTTGAGTTGCACAAGCAATCGTGGATCGTTGGTCCGCCAGACCCGATCTCCCGCTCGAATTCGGGAAAAATCAATGTCACCCTCGCCAAACCCCAATCGCGTCGTTCCGTCAGCATGAGGCTCGACCTGATAAACATTGCCACCTTCTTCCGGTTCATCGGGTGATCGCCAGTCAGCGGCATCGAACACAATACCATCGCCCGCATGCAACTCATCGTCCAGTTCAACAATGACTGACCCGCGATCAACGCGCACAACGTGCCCCATGCTTCGCCCCCGATGTCGCGGTGCGCGTGCCTGAACGACCGATTGGTGATTGGTGCCGGCGATGAAATGCGGACCAAGCCCGCGCGAGTAGACTTGTTCCAGTTGCTGTTTCTCGCCTTTCACATCCCGGTTATCTGCATTGGCTGCAGCCGCGTTGATGGCCTTCCGATAAGCGGCCGTCGTCACCGCGACGTAGTTTTCGTCTTTATAGCGACCTTCGATTTTCAAACAAGCGATTCCCAAGCGAACCAGTTCGGGGATTTGTTTGATGGCGTATAAGTCGCCTGGACTCAGCAGGTAACGATCGGGCCCCAATTCGCGGTGAACGCCATCAACGATCAGGTCGTAGGACAAACGACAAGCCTGAGCGCATTGCCCGCGATTGGCGCTACGACCGCCCCATGCTTCGCTACTGAAACATTGTCCTGAATAGGAAACACACAGTGCTCCGTGCACGAACACCTCCAATTCCACATCCGTTGCTGTGCGAATGCGGGCGATGTCGTCGAGGGAAAGTTCGCGACCCAGGACGACTCGTGAGCAGCCGAACTGTCTGGCCAGTTCCGCACCCTGCGCACTGGTCACAGACATTTGCGTGCTGCCATGAATCTCGAGGTCGGGCACAATTTGCCGGGCCAGTTGGGCGACGCCTGTATCCTGCACGATGATTGCGTCGGCCCCGGCATTGGCGATGTCGATGATCGCCTGTTCTGCGCGCCGCAACTCGTCATCAAACACCAGCGTGTTGAACGTGACGAAACCCTTCACGGCGCGTTCATGCAATGTCGTCATCACTTCAGGCAATTCCTCGACACAAAAGCCAACCTTGGCTCGCGCCGAAAAGTGATCAAGCCCAAAATACACTGCGTCAGCACCCGCTTCGATCGCCGCGCGCAACTGGGGCCAGTGCCCGGCGGGGCTCATCAATTCAGGTTGGGAACGCTGTTCTGTCACAATGTTCTCAGTTTTCCGAACAGTCGCTTATCGCTCCGCGATCATTGTCGGAGCTCCGCGATCGGCGACGAGGGCTAACGCCCCGTAAGGTACTCCAGTCGACGTTGCACGTACTTTGCCTCGCGAAACTGTTCGGGAATGGAATCAATCGTGACGGGAATATCGTATTGACCGGGCCCGTCCCGCAACATCACGATCGCATTCAAAACTTCGACGACTTGATATTCCGAGCGGGCTTCGGCCAGTAGCCGCAAAATATCCGTCGACGGATGCTGCTCCGATGCCAGTGCGAGATACTCAATTGCGCGCAATTGCACGAGTGGACTCGAGTTTGTTTGCAGCAAGTTGACCACGTAATCGTTGAGGGAACGCAGTTCGGCCGATTTCGCCACACAGGCACTGAGGACCCACGAATCCACGAGGGGGTCTTGATGCGACTTTAGTTCGTCAAGCAACTCATTATCGGGCAACTGATGTGGTGCAATGTATATCGCATCAAACAGATGGACGATTGACCTGATCCTGGAGCGATTATCGATGGCAAATTCACCGAGCGTAGTGTCTGTGACTGATTGCAAAGTGCTTTCCGAAAAAAATCCAAGGTCGGGACCACGCAGTTGTTGCTCCCGAAGCAACTCAACCAGCTCTTTCTGCTGTTGGGCAAACGCTTCGTCGCCGGCCAGATTGCGGGTCTCGTACGGGTCGCTCGCGATATCGTAGAGTGCCTCGCTGGCCTGGGGCAAAAAGAAGGCACTCTGCACCTCATTTAACTGACCGGCCGTAAACATCTCGCGCCATTGGCGATAAGCGGCCATCCTGTATCGATAGTTGGTTTGCAAGGCATCGGGATACCATGGCAAGTAATTGCGGACGTATTTGAAGTCACCCTTGCGCACGCTGCGTACCATGCCGATCCGTTCGTCAAACCGGTCGGCGAATCCAAACGTCACATCGGGAATCTCTTTTGTCTGTGCGCCGGAGCCCAGGAAAGGTCGTCCGTCGACAAAATCGGGGACCGCGATTCCGGCAAGGTTCAACAACGTGGGGCCAAAGTCGACGAAGCTCACAAAGTCCTCGACACGGTCTCCCATCTCGTAACCGATTTGTTCGCGATAGTTTTCAGGCACGCGAACCACCAACGGAACATGCAAACCCGTTTCGTACAGATAGGCCTTGCTGCCGGGCAACGGTCCGCCATGATCACCGAAATAGAAAATGAAAGTGTTTTCCAACAGGCCGTCGTCACGCAGCTGGTCGATGACGGCTCCAACCTGCTCATCCATCTTCTGGACTTGCTGGTGGTAACGCGCGCGGGTGTAGCGGAAAAGTTCGGTGTCCGGATGTCGAGGCTGGACAAAAATCCCATCCAGTCCTTCGATCGGAATCTCATCCATGTCGGTGCCGGGAAAATGCAGACGGCCTTCGTGCGAAACCGGAAAGGACTGCATGTGAAAAAACGGTTGGCTATCCCCACGATTTCGCCATGTTGCCTGTCGCGATGATTCATCCCACAGGGCATCGCCGCCAGTGAAGTTGTAATCCGTCTTGACGTTGTTTGTGGTGTAATAACCCGCGTCACGCAGGTGCATGGGAAACGGACGGAAATCGGGTGGCAAATCGATTTTCGGTTCGGTGCGGTGGTGGTGTAGACCAAGACGCACGGGATAGCAACTCGTCATCAACGTCGAGCGCGCTACCGAACAGACCGGGCTGTTGGAAAAGGCGTTTCGGAAGATCAGACCTTCCTCCGCCAGGCGACGAATCCGGGGCGTTTCCGTTCCGACTTCGTCAAAC
>JBPCVB010000378.1:0-4608 GCA_051010855.1 Pirellulaceae bacterium
ATCTGGAAGCCTCGGCTGAATTCGCTGAAAAAGGTGTCATCGACAATGCCCGCTCCTGGGGGTGTCTGGCGAGTCTCGCCGTTGCCTTGCCGGCTGACCAAAAGACGCGTCTGGATCCATACTTTGCCAAAATGAATAACGACGCCAACCTCATGGACTATGTCATGGGCTACGCCAACAACGTGGATGACATGGACGCCGTGTTGCACATCTACCGGTTGTTGCGTCAGTATCATCCGGACAGCGAGATCACCCGGGAATACCAAAGCCAGTTTGATCAATAGTCAGTGTTGTCTGTTCCGACCAGGTATCCGCGAACCGGTGTGTCGTGCGGTTTGTCCTTCCGTGCATTCGGCGCATACACTGCTGGATGAGCCAGCAGTGGCACCATGCAATTCAGAGCCGTTTCGCATCTCGTGAATCACCCTGCCGAAAGTCTCGACCAACGTTTGTCCGCGGCCATGCTGAAGGATCAGTTTCGGCTGCGCCGCCAGCGTCAACAACTGGATCACGATGCAAGCGGTGGCAAGGATGTAACCGGGCGACTTGAGCAATGGGAGTCGCAGCTGCAGAAGTCGATGGAATTGCGGGCTTTCCGCCGGGCGGCGATGCCAGCCATTGGGCTCGACACCGAATTGCCGGTTGCCATGCGTGGCGACGAGATTGCCAGTGTCATTCGCGATCACCAGGTCGTCGTTATTAGCGGCGAAACGGGATCGGGAAAATCAACCCAGCTTCCACTGATCTGCATGCAATTGGGACTCGGTGTCGGCGGTTTCGTCGGTCATACCCAGCCACGTCGAATTGCTGCCCGCGGTGTAGCGTCGCGAATCGCTGAAAGCGTCGGATCGAGGCTCGGCGAGACAGTCGGTTACAAGATTCGGTTTGGCGATCAAACCAGTCCTGGCACACTGGTCAAGGTAATGACCGACGGCATTTTGCTGGCTGAGACAGCTTCGGATCGCTTCCTCAATGCGTACGAGGCAATCATTATCGATGAAGCGCACGAACGGTCGTTGAACATCGACTTCCTGCTCTGTTACATCAAGCGACTGTTGCCGCAGCGTCCCGATCTCAAGCTGCTAATCACGTCGGCCACCATCGACACCGGGAAATTTGCAGAACACTTCACAATCGACTCCGGGCAACCGGTGCCCGTGATCCATGTCGAAGGCCGCACGTACCCGGTCGACCTCGAATATCGGCCGGTCGGCATTGACCAGGATGGCAACGAGGTCGATGAGGATCTGGAATCAGCCACGATCTCGGCCATTATGGATCTGGCGGCCCGTGACCGGGGCGACATGCTGGTGTTCCTGCCCACCGAACAATCGATTCGATCACTGGCCAAAAAATTGCGTTCGCGATCGCTGCCTCGAGACGGCGCGCGAAGCACTGACATCTTGCCGTTGTACGCCCGCTTGTCGACCGAGCAGCAAAACGCGATTTTCAAACCCGGTGCGGCCCGGCGTATCGTGCTGGCCACCAACGTCGCCGAGTCTTCCATCACGGTGCCGCGTATTCGCTACGTCGTCGATCAGGGACTGGCACGGATCAGTCGCTATGCACCGCGCAGCAAGGTTCAACGACTGCCGATCGAGTCCGTATCGCAGGCCTCCGCCGACCAGCGCGCCGGTCGCTGCGGTCGTATCGGTCCGGGTATTTGCGTGCGGTTGTTCGCCGAAGACGATTTCAATGGCCGGCCAAAATTCACCACGCCGGAAATTCGCCGCACCAATCTCGCTTCGGTGATTCTGCAGACCAAGGCATTGCGGCTGGGGGCGATCGAGGACTTTCCATTCATTGAGGCTCCTGGTTCCGAAGCGATTCGTGACGGATATCGCACGCTGCATGAAATCGGCGCAGTTGATCACGCGAGAGAGTTAACGTCTTTGGGAAAGAAACTCAGTCGGCTTCCTGTCGATCCGCGTATCGGTCGAATGTTGTATGCAGCCCACGATAATGGATGTCTGGAAGAAGTGCTGGTGATTGCCTCGGCACTGGAAGTTCAGGATCCGCGTGTGCGTCCCGCTGAACAACAGGCCGCAGCCGATACGGCTCACAGCCAGTTTCAGCACGAGGATTCCGATTTCCTGGCATACTTGAACCTGTGGGATTGGTTGCATCAACGACGCGAAGATCTGTCACGCGGCAAGTTCCGCAAGGCGTGCGCACAGAATTTCCTGTCATACATGCTGGTCCAGCAATGGTTCGACGTGCATCGGCAATTGAAGTCCATGTGTTGCGATGGTCGCACGCAAATTCGCAGCGACCGGGAAAACAATGCGGCCATTCATCAATCGTTGCTGACCGGGTTGCTGTCTGGCGTGGCCATGCAAACGGATCGACACGAGTACACCGGGGCTGGCGGCATCAAGTTCTTGCTGTGGCCTGGCTCCGGGCTGGTAAAGGCACAAGCAGCGAAGAAAAAGAATACACGTGGCGACAACCAGCCGGCGCTGCCCAAATGGGTCCTGGTTTCCGAAGTGGTAGAGACCGCGCGGCGGTTTGGACGCACTGTGGCGCGAATCGATCCGGCGTGGATCGAACCACTGGCCCAGCATCTTGTTAAACGCAACTACTCCGAGCCGCACTGGAGCAAGAAACGCCAATCGGCTTTGGCCTGGGAAAAGGTCTCGCTGTTCGGCTTGCCTATCGTAGCCCGACGCCCCGTTCGCTACGGAAATATCGATCCTGACTTATCGAGGCAATTGCTGATCGAAGAAGGCCTGGCGGGCAATCAGATGAAGAAGGACCCCCCATTTCTGATCCATAATCGAGGCGTGCTGGAAGAGATCCAGTCCCTGGCCGCCAAGACTCGGCAACGCGAATGGATCATCGATCCGTACCGCGTTGTGCACTTCTATGAGGACCGTTTGCCGGCCGAAGTCTTCGATGGAGGAGAATTGTCCGGCGCGCTGAAACGCGATCCCACGCTCGACGCCCGCTTGCGTTTCACCATCGATGACTTGCTGCCTGACGAAGACGAAGATCAGAGGGTATCGCCCGATGAATTTCCCGACCAAATGGCCATCGGTGATTTGCAACTACCGGTCGAGTACAAGTTCATGCCCGGAGCTGACGATGACGGCGTTAGTGTGCGAGTGCCGTTGGAAGGCGTTGCGCAAATTCACGACAACCACCTCGGTTGGTCCGTACCCGGGCTGCTTGAACAACGCATCGTGGCGGTGATTCGCAGCTTGCCCAAAGCGATTCGACGCAACCTCGTACCCGCCCCGGAAACGGCAGCCGCTGTCGCCAGGGAAATCGAATTCGGCAGGGGCTCGTTTTGGCAAGTTGTCGCGGAGGGCCTCAGCCGGCACGCCGGGCAACCGGTGACGCCCGACATGTTCCGGCGCGACAAGCTCGACGATGCACTGAAACTGAACATTCAGGTCTGCGATGACAAGGGTGAAGTCATCGCTCAGGCTCGGTCGATCCCCGAATTGAAATCCTTGCTACCCGATTCGGCTCATCACACGGCAGTCGCTGCGGTGGTCGATCACGGGTGGCACCAGGACGGACTCACGAATTGGGCATGGGACGAGTTGCCGAGCCAGGTTGTCGTCCGACGCGGCGTAGCCGATGTGCCGCTGTTTCCCACGCTCGTCGACAAGGACGAGTCCGTTGACTTGCGACTGTACGACAACCGTGAGCTGTCCCGCCGCATGTCGCGTCAGGGGCTGGCAACCATGTATCGTCTGGCCAATCGCAAGGTAATCAAGTCGCAGGTGAACTGGTTGCCGGATCTGGATCGCCTGGCAATGATCGCGTCGCGATTGCCTGGAACACAGGGCAGTCTCAAAACCGCACTGGCCCAGTTAATTTCGCTGGTCGCGTTTGTCGAATCAGGACGACCCGTCACCACCCGCGAAGAGTTTGAACAGCGGCAAAAAAATGCGGTTGAGCGTGTCGGTATGGCCACGCAAAAGATCGCACCGTGGCTGACGCGATTCCTCGAAAACTACCAGGCGTGTGATGTGCAACTGGAATCGTTGCCGGCGCGGTTCGCTCACGCTGAAAATGACATCCAACGACAATTTGGGCACTTGTTCAGCGAAAATTTCCTGACGAACGTTCCGTGGCAATGGCTGGAACACTATCCGCGTTACTTGCAAGCTATCGTGATACGCCTCGATCGCTTGAGTGGGGCGCTCGACAAGGACCGGCAGCAAACGCTGGAACTGGGGGCGTTCCATGATCGTTTTGAAACGCGGGCCGCTGAACTGACCCGACAGGGCACCATCGATCCCGAACTGGACTATTTCGGCTGGATGATCGAAGAATACCGCGTGTCACTGTTTGCCCAGCAACTTGGCACCAGCGAAACCGTGTCTGCCAAACGACTGGAGAAACAATGGAGCAAGGTGGGCTGACGCTGGAGATCAGTGCTTTTCCCGCTCATCCGGCCTGCGGCCACCTTCTCCCTCAAGGGAGAAGGAAGATCGGCATCACCTCTCCCATGATTGGGAGAGGTCAAGACCCGTTTCCAGCGGGGATTGGGTGAGTGTTGATCATCCCGCTCACTCCCTCTCGTGCACCACCTTACCACCCACCATCGTCATCAACGCCTTCACGTTCAGCACTTCGCCTGGTGGAATCTCCAAC
>JBPCVB010000379.1:0-4763 GCA_051010855.1 Pirellulaceae bacterium
AGCCTGGGCGCAGCGCGAATCGCCTCCGCTGGTAACAACACTCGCCTTGGTGATTTGGTGGAGACAGCCAGGCAGAAATTCGCACTCGATCACATCAAATACGTCGGTGATCCTGGACAGTCCATTACGCAGGTTGCGTTGGCATGTGGCAGTGGCGGCTCGTTTCTGGGTAAGGCCGTCGCGGCTGGTTGCGATGCCATGGTTACCGGAGAAACCACTTTTCACACTTGCCTGGAGGCTAGTGCCAGCGGCGTCGGACTACTGTTGCTGGGGCATTACGCCAGTGAACGATTTGCGGTTGAACGTTTGGCGACCGTGATTGGCGATGCCTTTGCCGATTTGCAGGTTTGGGCAAGTGAACAGGAATCGGACCCGCTGCAATATTTGTGATCAAGGCGGTAGGACGGGACCATTGTCCCGTCATTGGGGTGTTGTGACGGGACGATGGTCCCGTCCTGCAGCTTTCTTGACTGTCCAGCACCTTTTTTGGGCCCGTCAGGTAATGATTTGACGGTCCATCGCGTCCAGATAGAATAGGGTCCGCTCATCCCCCCCGGCAGCGGCACTCTGCCCGTTACTGCATCCTGATTTTTTGCGTAAGTTGCTGATGGACAAACACCTTACTGCCCTACCCGTCTTTAATGAGGTCGACTCGGTTCAGGCCGTTCTGGACCAGGTCACGCGCTATTGTGACGACGTATTGGTAATCGATGACGGCTCGACGGACGGCACCGCCGAAGCTCTTGCCCTCCGCGATGACATCACGGTGCTGACTCACGCCGAGAATCAAGGCTATGGGGCAGCACTGATCAGTGCGTTTCGTTATGCGATTGGCAACGGATATGAATCGCTCGTGACCATCGATTGCGACGGCCAACACGAACCGCAACGCATTCAGGAACTCTTTGAGAAGCTGCGAGAAAGCGAGGCGGACATTGTCTCCGGCAGCCGCTATTTGAAGACTTTCGACGCTAACTCCGAGGCTCCTGCCCAGCGACGCTGGATTAATCAGCAGATTACACGTGAACTCAACGAGCAACTTGGATTTGAGCTCACCGATGCATTCTGCGGTTTCAAGGCCTATCAAGTCGAGGCGCTGAAGAAACTGCAATTGCACGAGACTGGATATGCAATGCCGCTGGAGCTATGGGTGCAAGCCGCCTGTCACGAATTAGAGATCGTGGAATGGGCTGTGCCGCTGATCTATCTGGATGAAAAGCGCTCCTTTGGCGGCGACCTTGATGACGGGGCGACTCGGCTGAACTATTATCACGATGTTCTGCAACGCAGTCTCGCTCGCCTGCCCTCACGGTGTGGCAGATTTCAACGGAGAGAACTCGCCGGATGACCGCGAGCACCATGACGCTCAAATACCAGCGATTGCGAACTCCGGATGAGGATGGTCAGTCGCTGCAGGTCCCGCCACTGGCCGAGTTCCCTGAGACCCTGGCCGCCAATCAACAAACACTCGCTACGCACGAATTCAGTTTGCTCGGCGAATCCATTCACGGGGTGCGTGAACAGGCGCGGGCTGATTTGTACAAACGAGCCGTCGCATGGACGTCGCAGTATCGCGATGTCAGCGCAGACGGTCCAGGTGACGGATTCGTTCTGGCCGGACATCAACCGACGCTGTTTCATCCCGGTGTCTGGTACAAAAATTTTTCCCTGCACCGGTTGGCGCAAAACTGTCAGTTGTCAGGAATCAATCTCGTCATCGACAATGACCTGAGCGCGCTGTCGTCGATTCGGGTGCCGACCGGAAGCGTGTCCAATCCGCAAATCAAAAATATTCACTTCGATGACGGGAGTTCGCTCGGACCGTACGAGGCCGAGGCACTGAGCAATCCCGAAACATTTCGTTCGTTTGGCCGTCGGGTCTACAAGGCAATTCAGGGATTTGTCGACGACCCACTGGTGGGCAGACTGTGGCCGTATGTCATCGCGGCGGAGGCGAAACTAAAGAATCCGGCATGGGCGATTGCGGCGGGCCGGCATCGACTCGAACAGGATTTTGGTTTACAGACGCTCGAGGTTCCGCTCAGTCAATTGTGTGCTTCTGAACCATTCGCCGCGTTTGCCGGTGAGTTAGTTTCCAGGGCGCCCGAACTGCGCGAGATGCACAATCGTGCATTGCTGAAATATCGTCAACTACACCGAATACGCAGTCATTCGCATCCGGTCCCCGAACTGGCGGCCGTCGATGGATGGATCGAAGTGCCGTTTTGGATCTGGCGATGTGAACAGCCGCGACGCAACCGATTGTTCGTGCATGTCGACGACCAATGGATCCTCGTCAGTGACCTTGAATCGATCGAAATAAAACTGGATCGCGCTGACCTGGCAGGACAACTTGTCCAGCTGGAACGCGCGGGCGTTTGTCTTCGTCCCAGGGCACTAACGACGACGATGTATGCGAGGCTGGTTTTATCGGATGCCCTTGTGCACGGCATCGGCGGCGCCAAATACGACCAACTGACCGACCAGATCATCGGCGAGTTTTTTGGGGCTCAGCCGCCACAGTTTAACATCCTGACGGCCACCCATCGCCTGCCGCTTCCTGTGCAACTGGTCGACGACCATGAATTGACGCAACTGGATGTGCAGCTCCGTCAATTGACGTGGCATGCGGACAAGTATGGCGATCTGAACACGGACCAATTACGTGAACTGGCGAATCAGAAACAGCAACTATTGCGTGAAGTTCCGGCGGAGGACAAGAAAGCGTGGCATGATCGCGTAGCGGAAATCAACCAGCGGTTGCAGCCGGGCGTGGCCGGGACTCGCGATTTGCTGACCCGGCAGCGGGCGGCGCTGGTTGATCAGCTGGCGGCGAGCCGATTGCTGGGATCGCGAGAATTCAGTTTTTGTCTATTTGATGAACGGCTTGTTGAGCAGTTGCGCGTTGAGTAGTCGCCTGCGACTATACGCCACCAGGAATCTGATGCTCCCCGGCCCACGACCGGATCGCGTCGACGTAATCGTCGACTTCTTCTTCGTCTATCGGTGTGTGATGATCGGCGTCGCGGATTACATACATCGCGTGCGGGCCTGCGTAGGCATCAAAGATCATTTGCTGGTAGACCGGTGGAATCATGCGGTCTTTTTCTGACGTGACGAAAAACGCCGGTGCATTTGCCTGCTTGGCGTTTTTGATGGCGTCCATTTCATCGGGAACCTGGTCGCGAATTTTGCGCGACCCCAGCCCAAAATTCCACCAGGAATAACGTCCGGTAATTAGCTCATGTAATGGTACGGGGTTGCGCAGAAAGACACCCGCCACGGGGTAACGCGCGGCAACGTACAGTGCGTAGCTGCAGCCCAAACTGTTGCCGGTGAGGATAATCGGAACGTTACCGGCCTGTTCGCGTATCGTTTGCCATGCTGCTTCGCACGTGGATGCCATTTTGGTGACGCAAGCCGAGCCGCCACCGGTTCCATATCCCGGCGGGTTGATCGTCCAGACTTCGTGGCGTTCCGGCGAGATCACTTCGGCCGGGTGCGGTCCGCCACGTTCGGCCCGGCCACCGGTGCCGGGAAACTTCAGCACAAACAATTTCGGTTCCGATTCGCTGCGCCATAACCATGCTTCGATTTCGTCCTCGCCCGCCGCAATGGGTACGCGCACGCGGTCCTCGGGATCAACGTAGTCCCGGGTGTTATCGAGGATCATGCGGTTGGCAATGCGGAGCCAGATAGACATAGGAGTGGTGATTGATTCAAACCGCCCTTCTCCCCGAGGGAGAAGGGAATCAGCTAGTGCACGCGTTGACCCGGGACGGCCCCTTCATCCGGTGACAACAGGAATACTTCCTGGCCACCGCCTCCGGATGCGCAAACCATGCCTTCGCTCAATCCGAACTTCATCTGTCGCGGTTTCAGGTTGGCGACCATCACAACCAGCCGGCCCACCAGTTTCTCGGGCTCGTACGCGGCCTTGATTCCGGCGAACACCTGGCGTTGCTGATCACCACCGAGACTCAGGGTCAGCTTCAACAATTTGCGCGCGTCGGGTACGTGTTCGGCAGTGACGATGCGGGCTACGCGCAAGTCGACTTTGACAAAGTCGTCAATGGTGCATTCGTCGGCCAGCGGTTCGTCGATCAGGGGCTGGCCACTGTCGTTGTACTCGCTGCCCGGTAACGTACCGGCTGCTGCTGCCGCTTCGGCGGCCTCGGCTTTGCTGTCTTCAATCATCTGGTTTACGTCCTTTTCTTCAACGCGTTTCATCAGGTGTTTGAATTTGTTGACGGGTGTTCCGACCAATGGCGATTGTGACTGGTCCCAGTGCGTAATGGGATCGTTCAGCAACTCACCGACCTTTTGCGACAACCCGGGAAGCACCGGAGTCAGGTAGATGACCAGCTGGCGGAACAGGTTGAGTGCCACGGTGCACACGTCCTGCAGTTCCTGTGCCTTGCTCTCGTCCTTGCGGAGGTTCCACGGCTCGGCCTGCTCAACATACGGATTGGCTCGATCGGCCAGTTCAATAATCAGTCGCATGGCCCGGGCGTTGTCGCAGTTCTCGTAGGCTGCGGCGATCGCTGCACCCTGATTGGCTCCGTACTCAAACAGACCGCCATCGTCGGGGTACTCGGCGGACAAACCAGTGTCCTTTACAAACTTGGCCGACCGCGAAGCAAGATTGACCACCTTGCCGATCAAATCCGAATTCACCTTGGCGATAAAATCCTCAAGGTTCAGATCGAGGTCGTCCAGGCGAGGACCCAGCTTGGAAGCGTAGTAGTAACGCAGGTACTCGG
>JBPCVB010000380.1:0-3508 GCA_051010855.1 Pirellulaceae bacterium
GGACCAAGTGTCACCACCGCTATTTGCGTTTGGCAAAGAGTTGTTGGCATTGTCATAGTTGTTTCCACTCTTTTCGTTTTTAACTTCGCCGCCCGAAAACGTAAACATGCGCAGATCGAGAGTGCCATTGCCCGAGCCGACCGATGAATTGCTAAGGCCAATAATATCATTGGCCGTGATCTGGTCGGCATCAGTCGACGCTGGGCAAGCAAATACCAGCAGCACTGCGGCAAACGGAAACATGCGGGCGAGCATTGCAAAAAGCCTACGAGCTAGGTGGAGGAATTCGGGTACCGAGGGGGGGCTTTGTGCCTGGCTGCGGCCATTCCATGAATAGGATAACCTCGGGCAGGACCCCTATTTTGACCATCCGAACGGTGATTTCAACCAAGATTGCCATCAGATTCTGCCTTTTTTGCCCATTCAGCCCACTGGCAAAGCGAAACACGCGTTAATCCTTGCAGAAATCTCCTTCAAAACCCAAGAATCTTGTGGCCCAAACCAGGCGTTTTCCCTCTACGGACACTGTAGCGAACGTCAATCCCTGTCAACTCGGCGGGTCAGACAAGCGTGTTCCTGCTCACGTTAAACAACACCTCATCGCCGGATGCTGACTGGAGCGGCTACGCGCGACTGCGTCGTTGAGCGATAATCCCGGCCAGTAACAACAGCGTCAACAACCCGCTGGTGGGTTCGGGCACTGCCGCAATATCCTGAGGGGCAAACTCGCCGCTGAGGAAAATCTCTTCGGAGCCATTATTTAGCGTGCTCATGCTGATGTTGAACAGTACGACATCGTTGGGGTCCAGGGCGAAAATCGCGATTCCTGTGTAAATCGCGTAGTCGGCGAACCCGGCGCCTTGTTGAACCGTCGGTACATTCAACGCTGATGCCAGATTGGCCGCCAGTGATCCGCTGGTATACACCTGGTCAATTCCCGCCTGACCCGCGCCGTTAACGTCCAGGCTGGCGTCCGGGTTGCCCTGAATCGTGGCCGGGTTAATCACGATATCCAGGCGATCAAGGGAGTTAAGTGGTTGGCCGCCGCCGGTTTCATTCAAGTCAAGAATCAGCGCCATCTCGTTGACGGTGCTGCCGCCGCCGCCATTGGGAAAATTCAGGATGTAGTAATCCTGCAATTCGCCAGCGGTGGTCACATACGACTCCACAAACGAGCCAGTATCGGACCCGCCACTATTGGGCAAAGTATTGTTGGCGTTGTCAGCGTTGAAGCTTCCCGAGGAATTGTCGATCTCGGAACCGGAAAACGTGAACATCCGCAAATCCAGTGTCCCGTTGCCCGATCCGACAACATTTTGTGGAATCGCCACGACGTCACCAGGCTGGATCACGTTGGCATGCGAGGCCGAGGAGATGCATAAGCAGACAAGAAATAACAGCAGCGCAGGCGCGCAAACAAACAAACGACTAAACATGGCGACGGTCTTTATATTAAGGCAGGAGTTTGCGAGATGAAGAATCCATCCCGATGCCTTGAGGGGAGAGGCGATCCGCGAGGGAGCAATCCGCGAGGTCCGGGTATCCCCCTATTGTCGTTACGCGGTATAGCAGTTTCAACTACTCAGGATTTGTAAATCGCCCCTTTTTTTTGGGCGGTCAGAATGGGTTGAAAACACTGCACAAAGAGGCGTGTTATTTGCCGACTGCACGAAGGCTGGAAACCTTCGAACGCCGCAAGAAGGAAGTAACAACCGTTACCATCGTTGTAACCCAATTCGCTCGTTGAGCAGTTGTCCGAAAGCTAAATGGAAAGACGTGCCCGGCGGCGACGGCGACTTAACAGTAATCCTGCCGTGGCAAACCCGAGCATAAGCAACGTGCCGGGTTCGGGGATCGGCACGATGTCCTGAGGTGCGAAGTCGCCGCTGAGAAAAATTTCTTCCGCACCATTGTTCAGCGTATCCATGCTGACGTTGAACAGGACCACATCGGATGGATCCAGATCAAAGATGGCGATGCCTGTGTAGATCGCGTAGTCGGCGAAGCCGGCACCTTGTTCGTTGACCGGCAAATTGAAAACGCCGGATAGATTGGATTCAACAGTTCCTCCGGTATACATCTGGTCAATCGCCGCTTGCTCAGCACCTGATACATCCAGGGAAGGATCGGGATTGCCTTGAACGGAAGTCGGATTGATGACGACATCCAACAGGCTAAGTGAATTGTTGGGCTGGCCTCCGCCGGTTTCGTTCAGGTCGAGAAACAGTGCCAATTCGGTAACCGTGCTGCCACCGTTTCCGTCAGGAAAATTCAATTCGTAAAAATCCTGCAATTCACCAGCGGTGGTAACGTAAGACTCGGCGAACAAACTGGTGTCTGCCCCACCCCCCTGCGGCAACGTATTGTTGGCGTTGTCGCCATTGAATGTGCCGGCAGAGTTGTCGATCTCAGCCCCGGAAAAAGTGAGCATACGCAAGTCAAGCGTTCCATTGCCCGACCCAACTGCTGATGCCGGAATCGGAACAATATCAGCAGACGTAATCACGTCAGCCGGGCAACTAGCACTTCCGGCCACCAGGACAAAAATACAAATGAGGCAACAACACACAGATTTAAAGCTGTAAAGCATTACAGGCAGGTCCGTTGAGGAGAGGTCGCGATGCGGGTGGGAAACATATGCCAATCCCGGGACTGGCAGGCTTATTGTGAGCGAACACGCTTCGACTCACCAATAACGATTTTCGCAAGCTGATAGCATTCGGTTGGATGCCACGTCTGCCTGTTGCACGCTACTAATTGCCGCCGCCGTTGGGATTGAAGACCTGATTCGCGGCATCTTCGGCCGCTTTTTGGGCTGCGCTGCGCCAGTCGATCTGCGGCAACTGAAACTGGAATTGCCCGTCGTTGTTGGCGGGTTGTTGAGGCGCGGGCTGGGCCTGTGGGGCCTCCCACTGGCCAGTCGATCCGTTGTAGACCGGTTGTGGCGGTTGCCATTGGGTACCGGTCGCGGGTTGCAATTGACCCACACGCTCGGTTGGTCCTCCGTTTTGAGTCACGGCGGGATTGCCCCACTGGCCGGAATTGTTGGCGGGCATCAAGCCACCGGGTTGAAAAGGATTGAACTGCTGGGGGCCTTCGTTTTGATGCTCGTCGATTTCCTTTTGAAAGTTGTCGATGTACGGATTGATGTACTGGGCGATCTCCTCAGGCACGACGTTACCGACGTGAGTCAGTCCGCGAGCGATGTAGTTGCCTGACCGGGAAGTGCAAATGGAACGGCACACCTGTTCGCCCAGCAGCGAGCAGGCGAACAGTGTGATCAGCGTGCAAATGATCGCGCCCTTGAGTGCACCGACGGCGGCTCCGGCATGACGGTCGAACGCCTTGAGATGCATCTTTTCAATGGAGCTGCGAACAAATCCAAAGGCGACCCAGATCAACAGTGATGTGCCCATGAACAGGATGAACATGGCAAGGAAGCGGTTCCACGCAGGGTCGCCGCCAATCATGTTTGCTACCGGCTCGTTAAAATTCCGCGCGACCAGGT
>JBPCVB010000381.1:0-5058 GCA_051010855.1 Pirellulaceae bacterium
GTCGTATATTCAGTCATTGGTGTGCTGGAAATCAGCGAACCGAGAATGATATTGATTGCCGAATCGGGAGCACCGACATCCGCATTGGGGTCCTGTAATTTTTTGGCGAAGTCGCTCGTGGAAAGCGCGTCGTTCGGATCGATCAGCCGCGGCATCACACCGAAGTACTCCGCATGGTCGGTAATGGCTACGAAATCATAGGGCGTTGATTTTGTGATTTTCGCGCCGGTTGTCGACAAGGTAATCTCATTACCCAGCGCCCAGTTGTAGGCGTCTTCCCACGTGCCGCGAACACCGATCACAAAGGCGTCCGGTGACGCCGACGTATGCAGATGCTGCTCGCCAAAATACACCTGGCGTTCCCACGGCGATGCGTCCTGGGCCCATGTCGGAAAAGCCATGCACAAGCCGGTCAGGGCCAGTAGTACCTGTGTGAGTCTCATGGTGGTCGCTCCAAGCAGTAATCGCGGTAAGCTGAATTCAATATCGTGCGAGTCGCATTGTAGGCCAGGCCAGTTTGCGACGCAAAGAATTCACATCGATTTGCCAAGTCACACCGTACGATGTTCGAATTCAGTGACCATTTATGAATTGGCCGTGGCATGGCATGCCGTCGCGGGCGAATTCGCCCACAGCGCGTGGCAATGTTACTGCTGCCAACGTCGACCCGGTGCGTGTCACTTGCGGATTGTTGGTTTTTGCCGAAAGTGTACATTCAGATACGCGTGAGCGAACTACCGGGAATTCGAGAATCGATATGGATCCAAAACATCTTGCTTTGCTTCGCATTCACGACGCTTGCCGAGGGCTTTCCCACGATGATGTGAAGGTCATTGCGCAGAAGGTGCAGGTGGTTCGCGCGGCGGCCGGCGACCAGCTGCATACCGCGCGCGATCCTCTGAACGCGGTTTACATCGTCGTGGAAGGCCGTCTGAAAATGACGCTGGAAATGCCCGATGGCTCGCGACGCACGATTCGCTACATTGCCGCCGGCGACCAGTTCGGCGCATTGATGCTGGTTTCCGGAGACGATATTCCCGTCAATGTCCAGGCCGATGAAGCGTCCGTGCTGTTGCGTCTGGACGGTCAAGACGCCGAGAAACTGGCAGAACAGTTCCCGGTCTTTCGCCGCAATCTGCTGGGGAAAGTTGGAGCCGGATTTCGTGACACCCTTTACTGGCGTCGCAAAAAAACAACTTCGAAGATCATCGCGTTTGTCGTCGCCGACGACCAACATCGCCAGCTGGTCGCAGAACTGGCAACGCAGCTCAAACAGGTTGGCGAAACGATCGGTGTGCTTTGCGACTCGGGCAATCCCGGACACTATGACTCTGATGTTTCATTTCACTCGCTCTGCAAGGACGATGGGCAGTACCTGGACGCCCGTAAAATCGATGCGGTCGTAAATGAATGGCCGCAAGTCAGCCGCATTATGATTGTGGTTGATCGGACCCGGGCCGGCGACTATCTCAAGCGGGTCATGACGACGTCCGACCAGGTCTTCTGTTTGACTCACGCCAATGATTTCCAGTCGGCCATCGAATCCCTCAAACATTGTTTGCAGTCTTCGCCGGACCATCGGAAGAAAACGCACCTGGTCTGGTCGCTGGCTGCAGATACGCCAGTGGCACCGCATGTGGTCGAGTTGAACGAGTTGGTGACTCGGGACTTCAAGGTACCCGCCGATGGGCTTGGACACCGTCAGGGCATTGATCGCCTGGTGCATTATTTGCGGGGTGTCAGTATCGGTATTGCGCTCAGTGGCGGCGCCGCTCACGGCATGGCCCATCTGGGCGTGCTGAAGGCACTGGACGAAACGGGCATCACGATCGACCTGATGTCCGGAACCAGCGCGGGCGTGTTGTCCGGAGCAATGTACTGTTCGGGGCGGACGCCGGACTGGGGCGCGAACCAGTTTGCCCAAGACCTGGAACCCGGTGGCTTTTACAAGTGGGCACCGGGCGGTGACGGGTTGTACATGCTGGAAAAGTATCGTTCCGGATCGTGGGACAAGATGTTGCGCAAATATTTATTCGACTGGCGACTGGAGCAGTTACCCATTCCCATGATCTCGGTGACCACCGATCTGGTCTCGGCCTGTTCTGTGACGCGGCAAACCGGTGACGTGGTAGACTCGATCCTCGAGAGTATCAACTTGCCGGTATTGGCGAAGCCCATTTGTCGCGACGGCATGTTGCTGGTGGACGGCGGCATCCTCAACAATTTGCCGGCTGACGTATTGGTTGATCAAAACTGCAACATGGTAATCGGCGTGGATGTGGCCGCCAACATTGAGCACCAGGTCGGCAACGATCGCCCTGAAACTCCAACCGGCGAAATGAAAGCGCCCGGTATGGTGACCACGCTGATGCGCAGCCTGAGCGTCCAGGCACATAACATGAGCGCCGTGGGAGCCAAGCCAGCCGATGTCGTGATTGCGCCGGATGTCAGCCATTTCGATGCCACGGCCTTTACTCAGGCCCGGGAAATGGCGGAGGTTGGCTATCAAGCGACGCAGGATTCATTGCCGCGCATCCGGGAAATCCTGCACCACCTGGACAGCGATTTGTTTGGCGAATAGAGCATATTCAAAATCCGTGTTCGTGCGTCGATACAAGCACGACGCGCAAGCGAGTGGTTATCAGGGCCTCACTTGCTCGCGCTGCGTTCAGTCTGTGTTTAACGGGATAGAAAGTAGTGGGCGAGGCGACGAGCCCTTCCTGTTCATACGAAAACAGGACTCGTAACCTCGCCCTACGGAATAACAGTTCTGATCTTTGTCCTTGTCACACAAGAAACCTAAACCGAAACCTCAACGTAAACGTAAACTAATCGGGATCGAGATTGTTTCGTGTTGTTGCTTTGTTATTCAGGGCTGTACCAGATCGGCGAGGTGTAGGCTCGTTCCTGAATGGTCATCCTGGCTCCTTCAGGAGGTTCGATGCCAAACCGCATGGCGTCGTAAGCCGTCCAGCGCGGTGTGGGAATCTCGAGGACTCTCGCATAGTAAAAAGCCGGTAGCGAAGGGTCGAACTCGGGATCGGTCCAGACCTTAATCAATTCGGGCGAGCCAATCGTGTTGGTCCACATAGCGTTATCGATATCCACCGTGCTGCCGACGGCCGGTACTTTGCCGTCGCTGCCCGGCTGGCGGTCGCCGCTCCACACGACATCGAAGACTCGCTCTTGCGGCTGCCCGTTGGCATCGAGCCAGCCCTTGACGATCTGGATGCGATCAATGTTGGCGCCAATCGGATCCTTGAGCGCGGCGACAAGAAATGTGGGTGACCTGCCTTCGGCCTCGCCAATCATGTCGGCGCCCATCGGGACGCCTTTCCGGTAACCAGCAAAGGCAGGATTGCGAGAGGCGGCATCGTTGTCGTCAAATTCCCACCCGCCAAAAAATCGCACGACCATGCGTGTGCCGGTAGTGGCGTACGTTTCACGTCGGTGCATGGCATCCCAGATCGATGCCCGGGTGTTTTCTTCAGCCCACACCGCGGCATAGCCGGCCGAACAAATCTCCCAATCGAAAATCGTCGCCCCAATCTCCGGGTTATCCATGAACTTGGTGAACATTCGTTCGGGGCCGGGCTCCTGGGGAAACGTCTTGCCAAAGAAATTGTCTTCTTCCATGGCGGTCAGGCCCGTGTGCGCGTCCGAACTGCCGATCATGCCGAACTTGTACGGGTTGGTGCCAAGCCGAGCCTCCAGCACCAGACCGTTCTTCAGAGCAGCACGCGCATATTCGTACTGCAGCATGTCAGCCGTCTTGGCCTGACTGGCGTCGAGGTTGGCCTTGTCCCAGGTTTCGAAGTCCGCGAATTCGTCGTTCGGTGACAGGTAAGGATGTGCTTCGCCGTCGCCCTTGGTCTGCGTGACCTCGTACAGCCGTTCCCATTTGACTCGTTGCTCAACATATTCCGCGTCGAGGTCCTTGCCGGTGTAGGCAGTTTCGACCGGGAACATAATCCCGTTGGACAAATTGCCGTTGTGTGGAATGGCCAGCACGCGACCGCCCGTTTTTTCTTCGTAAGCCTGCATCCATTTCCACAGATCGACAGGGTTGGGGCTGCCGTCGGGCGGCATGGTCGTGAACGGCACCGTTTGCAGTGCTCGATCGGCGTTGTCGCGGTAGATGACGTTGCGGTGCATGTTTCCGCCCCGCACCAGCGAGGTCCACTCGAATCCAATCATCGCCGTAAAACGCCCTGGCTCGTTGTACTCCTCCGCCGCTGCAACCGTATCTTCCCACGCGTGGCGATAACCTGGTTCATCGGGCGAGTACATTTGGGCATCGGGAAACTGACCTTGTGAGAACAGGCCGATCATCTCGAGGGCCGCATCGTTACCTTTTCCCTCCTGGATCATGTCATACCACTTTCTGCCATACTCGTCGGCGAGCAACTCCGGTTTGCCGGCCTTCAGATCGGTGATCCACCCCATGTTGTCGGAGTGGTCAGTGACTACCAGGAAATCGAGCGGCCGGGAAAGTTTAACCGGCTGTCCGGTCGAGCTGGTTACCTGTTCGCCGCGGGCAAAGCGGTAAGCGTCTCGGGGCATGAGGGTCGTACCCCACACTCCGGCATCCAGCGACATTCCGGTATGCAGATGCGTTTCACCGAACAGCGGCCGGGAGGGAAAGACGCGATTGGCGTAAGGCGAATAGGGCCTTTCCTGTCGGAGCCTTTCTGCCTTGTCGGCATCCAGTTGTCCGGCATCCTGGGCCGCCAGCGGCGCAAATGGCAGACAGATTGCCAGGCAAGCCGCAACCACAGAAAAGCGAAGGTGGGTGCAAGAGTTTCGTTTCAAATTCATGTTACATCCTTCGTGTTCGTCATGGTTGTCGTAATGGATGTATGCGGGCAATTAGCCCACTTCGACCGTGCCGTCTTCCTTGATCGAGATCGGATCGCCGGTTTTAACGGTTTCCAGGAACTCGTCACCCAGCAAATCGATAGTGATTACGCGGTTGCCATTCCAGATATCATCCATCAACAGTCCGGCGATCGAAACGGAGTCGACGTGTTGCGAGAACAACATGGCCTTGGGCCCCAG
>JBPCVB010000382.1:0-7839 GCA_051010855.1 Pirellulaceae bacterium
TGGTCATCCTCAATGGCCGGGTCATGGATCCGGAAACGAACCTGGATGCTGTACGCAATGTCGGCGTCAAGGATGGCAAAATTTCCGTCATTACCGAAGACGCAATCACGGGCCAACAGACGATTGATGCCAAAGATCACGTCGTCGCGCCCGGGTTTATTGACGGACATTGTCATATCGTCGATTCCCCGCTGGGACAGAAAGGCTTGCTTCGCGACGGCGTTACCACGACTCTGGATCTGGAAACGGGTGCTTTTCCCGTTGATACGTGGTACGACAACCTGTCTGGTAAATCACAAACAAATTACGGCGCGTCGTTTTCGATCGCCGCGGCCCGTACCGCTGCCTTTAACCCGGCATTTAGAAACCAGACCGGTCAGTTCAAGAGCAAGACCGGCAATCTGGTGACCGATCTGTTCGGCGGTATGCCAATCGGTGCTGACTGGGTCAATCGGGTGCCCACGGATGACGAAAGAAAGATCATCCTCCAGCTCGTGGAAGACGGATTGAAACGCGGCACGCTGGGTGTCGGACCACCCACCGGTTACATGACGAAAGGCTTCACTTCTCAGGAACTGATCGCGATTCAGGAACTGATTGGCAAGTACGGGCGGCTTAGCCACGTCCATACGCGTTTTTCCAGCCAGACGTCACCCACCTCGGGGATCCTTGCGTTTCAGGAAGTCTTCGCTTCCGCTGGCGATTACGGCGGCGGTGTGGTCATTGCCCACTTCAAGGCCCAATCGCTGGCTTTGACGCGCGATGTCTTGCGATACGTAGACGCTTTGCGCGACGAAGGCAAGCCAATCGTCCTGGAGATTTATCCATACAATTACGGAGCGGCAGGCAACGGCGTCGCGGCCGATTACCTGAAGCCGGAAAACTACCAGGACAATATGGGCCGCACCTACAGCGACATCACCGAAATCGCGACGGGCAAACCGTTGACACAAGCACGTTATGAGGAATTGGTCAAAACGGCACCCAACACGCCGGTCATGTTCAAGAACGCCAAAGAGGCGGACATGCTATTGGGCTTGGCGCATCCGGATGTGCTGATTGGCAGTGATGCGTTCCCGTACACCGACCCCGCAACCGGAAAAATGGTGACGGACTGGGACACTCCCTGGGGCGCGGCAAATACACATCCGCGTACCGTGGGTGCTCATGCCAAGGTCTTGCGTCTGACACGTGAGCAAAACCTGATGCCACTGATGCTGGCCATCAGCAAGATGACCTGGCAGTATGCACAATTTCTGCAAGACAACGGTGTTCCGCAAATGGCTTTCAAAGGCCGGATGCAGGTTGGCTGCGACGCCGACATCACGATCTTTGATCCGGCAACCGTTCGCGACAATTCGTCACTGGACCAAGGCAAGAACTCGATGCCGTCGACGGGAATACCGTACGTGATCGTTAATGGCACGATTGTGGTCCAGGACAGTCAGGTGCTTAAAGGTGTCTATGCCGGCAAACCCATTCGACTGCCGATTCAGTAAACTGGCTTTCCGGAAACAACGGCTCGCATTCGTCAACCGCTACGAAAAAATTGACATCGAGTCGGCTGCGTAGTGGGCGAAGCAACGAGTCCTGACTGATTTGGCAGGCAGACGGGACTCTTGGCGTCGTCCACTACGGTGTATACAGTTTTGACAGGCCCGCTAATAAAATGCACTCCAGTTGTGCAGTCTTGTGCCGCGAACGGCTCCTCCCATAACGGCAGAGGTGATTCATTGAACCAATACCTGCAAGGTATCGTCACGATCCTGTCACTGGTCAATCCACTCATTTGCGGGGCGATCTTCTCCAAGATCTCGGCGGGAGCATCGTGGAGCGCCAAAGTCAGTGAGGCAACAAAGGCCGCGCTGGCGATTGCCGTGATTCTCTGTCTGGCGGCCCTGGTCGGAACACAAGTGCTGGATGTATTCGGTATTTCCCTGCCGGCGTTTCAGGTGGCCGGCGGCATGGTGCTGGTGTGGATGGGCTTTATCATGCTACGCGGCAATTCGTCGCCGACTTCGTCACACTCAGATGACCAAACCGGCGAGGCCAGTAACGGCGGCGACGACGATGACGGCCAGAGTGCGTCCCTTGCTCCTCTGATTCTGTTTGCCGCCAGTCCGGGAACGATTACCGGCGTGATCACGCTGGCCGTCTCGCACTCGCAAAGTGAAATTCCGGTCACCGCTTTGGTGTCGGTAGGCGTGGCGATCACCATTACCTGGCTGGTCGTGTTATTGTCGGCACGCGCATCGGGTCAGCAAAAACAGGGCCTGTTGCACGACGTAACCAGTCGATTCATGGGTTTGATTGTTTTGGCCATGGGCGTGCAATTTGCCTTGTCGGGCTTGCAGCATTTTTTTGAACCGGCGTAGGAACCACCGCAGGAATGCCCCTTGGACCAGGCCGACGGCACACCTTGCACGGCCGGGCACCGGGTTATGGCGTGCGAAGGGCCTCGCACGCCTGGGTTCCTGGCTAACCTCACCCGGTTTACGACAAATCAGAAATTATACTGAGCACCGAATTGCAGCCGTCGTGCGCGGGCGGCCTGACGGTCCAGGTCTTGACGCTGGCCCCAAAGATATTCGACACCCAGCCAGAATTTTTTGGTCGGCACCCACTTGAGATTCACACCCGCGTACTTCGATCCTGCGTACGTGCTGCCCGGCAATGTGTCGGTTCCCGAGTTGGCGTTCTCGCCGTATGCGATCGTTGACATCCAGCATGGTCGCCACCAGTGTTCGTAACCTAAATACCAACCGCGGGTAAACAACGCCTCCAGTTCGCCAGCCGATGTCAGTCCTGCATCGACGTCTGCTTCATGGGGATCGGCCAGGTAACGGCTGATGCCATAACCGCTGACGAATTCCCCAACGACACGGCATTTGGCCAGTGGCGAGACACATTCACCGGAGGGAAGCTCACACCGCAGACGCGCCCACGGGTGAAAGTCGCCCGAGATCGCTCCGCCATATCCCGTGTCGGTCAACACGGCCGACCCGGTCGGACGAAAACCCAATTCCCGAATCACACCACCCAGCTGGATATGTCCCCAGTGAGAATCGTATCGCAGATGGGTAGCAAAATCGGGTACGTCCTGTTCGGTGTCCCCAACGGGATTACCGGCCAAATCGACAGGCACGGACATGTCAGTGAACGGCTGTTCCGCTGAGACGGCAATTTTTACGTGTTCCCGAACCGGGATGGTCATCCGTACCAGCGCGTTCCGAAGCAGCAGTTTGCTGCCCATCATCTCATAGTCGATCAGGCTGGGGTACGAGTCGTAATCCGTGAAGACTGACGCATCCTGACCAAAACGGAACCAGCCCACGTCCAGATACAATTTACGACTGCGCAAACGATACGAGGCGAAATCGGTCTGTGTCTTGCTCTCGAAAAAATCCATCTCCAGATACGTCTTGACGTCACCAAGGCAAGCAGAGTCTGTATGCGACTCAATTTCGATCCGCGTCGCCCGTGCTGTAAACGTGGCGTTTTGACCCGCCTGTTGCGGGACCGGAATCTTGGTGGTGTCAAAGTCATCCTGGGCATCAATAGGGTTGAAGTCGAAGATTCCCTGCCCGCGAACGAAGCCTCCAATTCGCAAGGACGTGCTAGTGCCCGGGATTTTGACCGAGCCCGGAAAACTTCCATGAAATTGCTTGTCTTCCGGCGGAACCGAAAATGACTGCGATTGAAGAGCAGGCGTTGAGGCTCCCCGGTCCTGGCGGCGACGTACATGTCCCGGTGGTCCGTATTCGTGTACGCTGCGAGGCGCAGTTCGTTGCTCGGGGAGTTCGTTTTGCGCACCGGAGTCGGAACTCGACGGCTCTTGCGAAGGCGTATCGGGTGTCGATTGCGAATCGCTGCCCAGTCCCCGGGATTCCTGTTCAATCCTGGATGCATCCAGACCGCTCGGCGACCACTCCTGTCCTGAGCAATTATGGGTAGCGTAACCCGGCAGCAAAATCGCCAGGCACGCGAGCGTCAACCTACCGATGCGGCGCATTTACAGTTCCCCCCTTGGCTTTGTTCGCGCGCACAAAAAAAGTGCGTACTACGATTAATACAATCGGCAAAGTTTGCCATCGACCATGAGCACAACGTAACGCCAGGCTTCTAAAACGCGTGGCAGCACGGCAAAGTAGCAACGGATCGCTAGCTACTCAAACGGAGCAGGCTGCAGATCGCACGAGAAATGTAGGCGAACGAGGCCCTTCGTTCGCCAGGTAGCCTGTTCGATTACCGGCTTTCAAAAATCAAATCACGGCGAATTCAACATTTACTGAGCGAAGGGCCTCGCTCAGCTACAAGAAAGAAACGTGCTCAGTTTAAGCAGCCAGGCTGTACCTAATCGCTGTCGTGCGCCTTTCGCGACCATGCCCTGTCACCAGCTCATCTCCTTGACGATGGCTGCGCCGCAGGACAAGGCAGCGACTGACAAAACCAGACCGGCAAAAACGTTCACGATCCGGGGCCATTGCCGGGATCAACTGAAAAGTATCGCACTTAAACATTTACCAAGCCTGTGTTGCTGGGCGTGCTCTCCCACAGTGGCAGCCGCACCTCAAAAAAATTGAAACCCCATTTTCTTCCAGCTATAGTGATTCGTGCCGTCTCGACGGTCCAGGAATTCTGTCGTTCGTCATCCGTGTTTTGGCTGGCCCCAGCAAAAAAATGCCGGAAATTTGTAAAGGTTTATGTTCCCGGATTGCGCGGATTCAGTAGCGGAATGACACCGTGGTATCTACGTCCCCTTAAAACGAGTGAGAACCATGAATTGCATCAAGAGTTTGGCACTGGCACTGGTGGTCGTCGCCTGCACATCTGTTTCAACAGTATCTGCCCAGGATGACCAGGTTGTCGCCGATGCCGTTTATCAAAACGGCGTTGTCTACACCGTCGATGGAATGCGCTCCACGGCCGAAGCCTTCGCTGTCAAGGACGGCAAGTTCCTTGCCGTCGGCTCCAGTGACGACATGAAGGCCTTCACCGGCTCAAACACCCAGGTGGTCGACCTCGGCGGAAAAATGGTGATGCCGGGTCTCATCGATGCACACATCCATCCGGTGCGCGGTGGATTGACGGCCAATGGTGTTTCGTTTACTTCGTCGGCGACGTTGGAAGATATCAAGAATGCCATCAAGGAACATATTGCGAGCACCAATCCCGATCCCGGCGAATGGATTGAAGGGGCCAAATGGGGATCTGCCTTGCAGTCCACCCTGACCGCAAAGGAACTCGACGAGGTTGCTCCGGACAATCCGGTTTACCTTCATGACTGGACCAATCACATGCTGGCGGTAAACAGCAAGGCGCTTCAGGCAGCCGGGATTACCGCGGACACACCGGATCCGGATGAAGGAAAAATCGATCGGGACAGCGACGGAAATCCCAACGGGATTCTGGAAAACAAGGCTGCTTCATTGGTAACGAACATTGTACCACCACCGACCGAAGCCCAGATTCGGGCAGCTGCGACCACGGTATTCAACAATCTCAGTCAGTACGGGATTACCAGCATCTCTACGGCACAGCTGGATCAAACGCGACTGGCCGCATACCGGGCAATGGAACTGGAGGGAGAGCTGGTCGTTCGCATCAAGGGACATTGGGACTGGAATACACGTTATGCGGACGTGTCTTTGCCAGAAATGGCTGCTCGTTTTGACACCCGCGACAAGCGAGGGCCAGTAACGGACCTGATCGATCCGGACGGCGTCAAGATTTATTTTGATGGTGTCCCGAATGGGTACAGCGCGCCATTTATTGAGCCTTATGCCGACAAGCCTGTTTTTGGGACCCAGTCAATCGATGCGCCGGCGGCCAAGGCAGCCGTATTGCATTTTGACAGGGAAGGCCTGCAAGTCATGATGCACGCGGTGGGCGACATGTCCGTCAGACACGTGCTCGACGCGATCGAGTCGGCACGAGAATCCAATCCGGGTGGCCCCCGTCACCATCTGGCCCACGCCACCTGGGTCCATGAGGGAGACCACGGTCGCGCCGCGCGTCTCAACGTGGGTGTCGAAATGTCTCCATGGAATTGCTGGGCGCCTGACGCCGGTTCCGTTACCTTCGCACCTCTGGTCGGACGCGAGCGCATCGAAAATACCAGTCCGTTTAAAGACATGCTGGCGGCTGGCGACATCGTTTGTTATGGCAGTGACTGGGACAACGTCCCCGAGCCCGATCCCTGGTTTGCCATGGAGTGCACCATCACCCGCCGCAACCCGGACGCGCCGCAACTGGGCCAGTTGGGATTCAAGCAGGCGATCGATTTACCCACGGCGATCGAGGTCTTCACGATCAATGGCGCCTATAACCTGGGCAAGGAAGATATCACCGGCTCGATCGAGGTTGGCAAGAGTGCCGACTTCATCGTGCTGGATAACAACCTGTTCGACATCCCGACTCGGCGGATTCATCAGGTCAAGGTCCAACAAACCTGGCTACAAGGCAAGAAGGTCTTTGATCGCAATAACTAGGCATGCGGGGTGTTCGGGCTATCTTCAATGGCTCTTCACGGAACTTAATGGGTGTGGCAAGTCACGTGACCCTCCCGCCAGGAGGGTCGCCAATCCCGACCTGACGGGATGGCGGGGAGGGGCGCATGGATTCAGAGAATAGGAGCTAGTGTCTGAATCAGTGATCGTCGTTGCAATCACTATCGAACGATGGGGACGACGGGGTCAAACTTCCCCTCCCCTCATCCCGATAGAATCGGGATTTCGACCCTCCCGGCGGGAGGGTCAGTTCATGAGGCTTTCCGGCCAATGAAAACCGCCCACTAAAATCCCCCAACAGCCTCTTCAATTGGGAGGGGGGGACGTGCCAAACGAAGGATTGTGGCGATCGTCATCCGACTGGCCCGGCAAACTAAAACACCCAGCTCACCTGGAAACTCCCGGCCCACTGGTCACCTTCGGGGCTGTCCAGCAACATGATCGAGTTGCTGGGTGACACCAGCGTATTGGTGCTCGGGTCCAGGAAATAGTTGATTTCGAAACCCAGTTTCAGATAGTTGTAGCCGGGTTTTGGATAATAGGTGAGACCTGTGGTGGCCGTTCTAAAATCGTCATTCAAAGTCGCCCGTCCGCTGCCGGGCAAGACGGCGTCGTAACGTCCATACCATTCCAGGTGCGGGTTGAGATAACGCGAGCCCATCAACACGAACCCCATGTCATCGACTTTGACCGGTGACTTCCAGTTCGTTTTCCAGTAGTGAATAGTCGACCAGAACATCCAGCCGTTACCGGCCAGCGATATTTCGCCACCCAGGTAAAAAATGTCGGTTTCCTGTCCGGCCGCCAGGCGGTTTTCTTCCCAATCGACGGTGCCTCCGATTTTCATGCCAAAATCGCTGCAGCAGGGCGACGTAAATCCAGTGAACTGGGCCCAGTCGCCGGCAAGCAATAGTTCCGTGTGCTGGGTCAGCGCGATGTCGGCATTGGCCGGATCGGAGAACGATCGATAGGTCGAACGTTGACCATTGCTAATCACCCAGTAGGTGTTCAGTCGTTTGGACCAACTCCAGTCCAGCTGGAATCCTTCGAACACGGCAGTATCAAACACCGTGGCTGTCGGGCTGTTGTCCTGAGCCAGTTTGTCGCTTGGCAGCGATGCCTGCTCGCGATTGAACACACTGGCAAACACACCAAACTTCAGACCTGCCGTGTCACTGATCTTGTAACGCAACCATGAGTTGTCGATTTCCGTAAGCCCGTTGACGGTGACATCCTGTTCGCCAAGCACGTCCGTCGCCCGGCCCTGACCGTCGAATCGCATGAAGTACGTCCATCTTTCGCCATAGTTGCCCTGAAACCAGAATCGGGC
>JBPCVB010000383.1:0-8563 GCA_051010855.1 Pirellulaceae bacterium
GTTACCAACAGGGAGTTACATTACCTACCGGCGACCGTTGTACTGGGGCCGACTGCCACCGCTGCAGTTTTCTCCGCCTTGATGACCGTCTCCACCGCCAAACCCGGGGCCACCGCCTTGTCCCGGACCACCGCCTTGTCCCGGGCCACCGCCTTGTCCCGGGCCACCGGGGGAGTTGGGGCGGCTACCCGAATCGTCAAGATACACTTGCACGCTGACCAGCCGGCCGTCACGAACGTTGATCACTCTCAGCCAAACCGATCCGTACGAGTTTTGCAAAGCCCAGCGAAGGGACTGGGAATTTTCGATGCGATAACCACCACATTCGACAATCACGTCGCCTCGCTCGAGACCAGCTCTTTGGGCAGGACTGCCCCAGTGCACGGAATCGACTCGCTCACCGGTGTAGAAGCCGTGCCAGGTATTTCGCAGGTGAATGAACGTCGAGTGAATCCCGAGCGATGGTCCTTGCGGTTGAACGAAGGGCTGGACTCGTTGCTGTTGGGCTTGCGTTGCGGTCGTCATGCAGACGAGGGTCAACAGGGCCAGGGTGCAGGCTGTGAATAAGCGTTTCATTTTCAGTTCTCCTGATTATTTTTAATTGAATCGGGGACTTGCTTGATTCCCCGTTTGCTTCTCTTACGGGCGGCATTCGAAACTGTGACAGGAAATTCTGAAAATTCCCTGCGGCAAAACAATTGAAGTGCGATGGCCCCAAAAAACGGCAGATTACCGGGATTTTGACCGATTTGCCCGGACCAGCCGCCTGCCATCTAATAGGCGTCATGAATGACGAGGAAAGACTCAGCCGGCTCGAGACACTGTGGTCCGTGGTCTACCGGGCACATGGTGACGAGACCATCGATGCTGCCGCCGCGCGACACGAACTGATGGATCGGTATGGCGGGGCAGCCAAACGATATTTGCGGGGCGCTTTGCGCAGCGACAGTGATGCCGAGGAAGTGTTTCAGGAATTTTCGCTGCGGATGATCCGGGGCGATTTTCATCGCGCTGACGAAGAGAAAGGTCGATTCCGCCAGTTCGTCAAAACAGCCTTGTTCCGTATGATCGTAGATTTTCAGCGGGCGCGTGGCAAATCGGCTGGACAACAACATCTGCAACAGGCACCTGAGCCAGCCATCGAGGATCCGCTTGGTGATGATGCCTTTGCCCAGAGCTGGCGCAAGGAACTTATCGAAAAAACGCTGGCCCGCATGCAGGATCTGGACGTTGAACAAAACCGGGGCTTGTGTGAGATCCTGCAAATCCGCATTCAAAATCCACAAATGCGCTCTCCCGACCTTGCGGATCTCGCTTCGCAATCACTTAACAAAACGATTACGGCAGAAAATTATCGCGCCCTTTTGCGCCGGGCCCGTCTCCAATTTGCCACGATTTTGCTGGACGAAGTCACGCAATCGCTGGATATGCCTACTCCCGATTCACTGGAATCCGAACTGGCCGAGCTCGATTTGCTCGAGTATTGCCGCCCGGCCCTGGAACGCTGAGAAATCCGTTCAAGACGAGCAACCCTGTTTGGCAGGCACGACAAATCATTTGTCAACAAGCGACGCGCGGCGATTGGGCCGTTAAACTGTCGACAGGCAAACCGCATTCTGTTGTTCACTGCCAGTAGTCTCGGGGCATTTTTGATGAGCAAGACGTCGATCGATCGAAACATCTTGTTTGGCATTGTGGCGGTCCAGCGCGGATTGATTGCCGTGGAACAGCTACAGGCCGGCTTTCGAAAATGGATTGCGGACAAGACAACTCCCGTTTCCGAGATCCTGAAATCGCAAGGCGCGTTGTCAGAGGACCAGTGCCGTGAACTTGATACGCTGGTCGACCAGGAATTGGAAAGTCAAACGGAAAACGGCGATGACTTGCCGATGGAATTCGATGAATCTTTAACCTGTACCTTGCAGATCTTCGCCAGCGATACGGCCTTTCAGGATTTTTTTGAATCCGATTCAGTTCGGCCCAGCGCGACCGGCATGATTGACGATTCGGTTGGCGCACCCACATCAGCCGGACGATTCCACATCCTCAAACAACACGCTCGTGGCGGGCTGGGCGAAGTGTTCGTTGCCCGGGATGCCGAGCTGGATCGTGAAGTGGCCTTAAAGCAGCTCAATGCCCGGGGCGCTGATCATCCCGAACTGCAGGCGCGGTTTCTGCGAGAGGCAGAAATTACCGGCAAGCTGGAGCATCCTGGTATTGTGCCTGTATACGGGATGGGCCGTGATCACGATGGTCGCCCCTTTTACGCCATGCGATTTATTCGCGGCAAAAGTCTACGGGACGCAATTCGTGAATACTACGACGACGAGAACGGCAAGCCACGGGGAAAACAGTCGCCGGAACTTCGCAAGATGCTGGGTTGGCTGGTCGATGTGTGTCAGGCAATTGCGTATGCACATAGTCGCGGCGTATTGCATCGCGATCTAAAACCCGACAACGTGATGCTCGGCCGCTACGGCGAAACGCTTGTGGTCGACTGGGGCCTGGCCAGAACCGATGACCGCGATGAAACCGATTTTGAGTTGCATGACGAATCACCTTTGCAGACGCAGCTCGGACCCGATTCGATGCCGACCGTTGCCGGAACAGCCATGGGTACGCCAGGCTATATGAGTCCGGAACAGGCTCGCGGCCAACTGGATGAACTCGGCCCCCCCAGCGACGTTTACAGCCTGGGAGCGACCTTGTATGCCATTTTGACCGGTCGCCCGCCACTTGGCGGCTCGAAAGATGTCGCCGAGATGCTCAACCGTGTGATTGATGGACGCATCGAGCCTCCCTCGACAATCAATCCGGATGTGCCAAGGCCGCTGGAGTCCATTTGCCAGAAAGCCATGTCGGTGAATTCGGTTGATCGCTACCAGAGTCCACTGGATATGGCAGCCGACATTGAAGCATGGCTGGCCGATACGCCGGTTTCGGCGTGGTCTGAACCGTGGTCCGTTCGCGCGGGTCGCTGGATGAAGAACAACAAGGCGCTGGTCGCAGGCATGGGTGCCACGCTGCTGGTCGCCTTGATTAGCTCATTGGTCGCATCAACATTTCTTTCCAGCAAAAACCACGATTTGGTCGAAGCCCGGGAAATCGCCGAGGATCAGGCGCGTTTTGCAACCGAGCAAGGCGAATTGGCTCTGAACACCATGAATGATGTGATTCGCGAGTTTCAGGCCGTTTTTGAATTGCGTGAAGCACCCGATCAGATGACTCCTGAAATGATCGAAGCTCGTCGCAACATGATCATCAAGGCACTTGTGGCATTACGCAAGATTTCAGAAAGCCTCAAGGCGCATCGGGACTACAGTGACGCTCTCGTCATCGCACACATGGATCTGGGCGATATTTACCTGATGATCGGCGGTGAGGACTTCGAGGACGCCCGCGATGACGCACTCAGGGAATTCGAACAGGCGCTGGATATTTGTGAACGCTGGCTCGAGGCTGAACCCGTTTCGACGCACGCACAAAATCGTTTCGATCAGGTCCTGCAAAGACTCAGTCAACATGCCTATTCCACGGACAATCTGGATGATGCCTGCCGGCTGGTCGATCTGTCGATTCAAAGTTCCGAAAAACAGGTCCAGCTTTTGCCGGAAGGTCAGAGTGCACATCTGACCCTGTTTCACAATTATTTTCTGATGGGCGGTATCGAAATCCGTCGTTTTCAAATCGAGCAAATTGTCGAGTCGTACCAAAAGGCACTTGCGCTGGTTAACGATTGCAAGTCTCGTGGCTTCGATTTTTGCGAGGACGCCGAAAACAACTTCTTTGTACCTGAGTCGGAAAACCGTATTGTCATATTCTCCAACATCCGTGCCGCTCGCGACGACATCGAACATGCGTTCACAATCCGTAAAGACCTGATACCCCGACTCATTTATGATGTCGCTGCCTGGCAAGCGGTTGATGGCGAGCACAAAGCGGCTTTCCAGACACTTCAGCGTATGGATGGCATGGAACTGGAAGGCATGCATTACTACAACAATGCCTGTGGTTATGCGCGGTGTGCCAGGGCACTGTTGAACGGACGTGAGCTGCAAGAGTTGTCAGCGGAAGAGCAACAGCTGGCCGAACAATATTCCGCCTTGTCAGTCGAGACGCTGCGTAATGCCGCCGAGTTCGGGTACTTTGACGAAGTCTCCTCGGTCGGCCTGTTGGGTCGCGACCCCGACATGGACGTGCTGCGTGACCGCGAGGACTTCCAGGTATTCGCAGCGGAGATTCAGTCCAGCGCTTCCGGCGAGGATGCCGGTCATTGACCTGCAGCGCGCGGCTCCGTTCGGCCGTGATTCTGTGCTAAAGCCGGACGCTGCTTCGCGCTCCCCCCGGGTAACCACTTCACTGCGCGACTTGCGGTCTTTTCGCAAGGCAAGACTCCACACTCTCTTTCATCAGTTGCATCTCATCACGCGCGAGGTTTTGGCCCACCTTGGAAACCAGCCACAAAATTCCGGCAACCAGCAACCATCCGGGAATCAGGTAGTATCCCCATGGAACAAGGCCGGTCATTTGCTGCGAAATGCCGAGCATCAGCGAGAAAAAGATCAACACCACGATCGACAGATAGGAAAACATGAAACCGGTCCAGATACTCGGGTGCGGGCTAAACCGGCCAAACACTTCGCGGACTTCGTTTGCATCTCGTACTTCAATGTGCATCCACGGCGACCAGAAATGTCTTTTCGATTCGTCGATCGAAATCATTGCGTGTTGGCGGGTGAATTGCCCGTGAAAATCTTCCGGACAAGTCTCCAGCCCCCGCTTGATGCAACTCATCACCTCCTCGGCACTCAGCCCGGTATCCAGCAGGAACGTAGGCCGCATTTGGGCGACAGACATGATTGACCCAACTTATGGAATCTCAATTTTGACGGGCAGTGCTTACACTAAATTGTAATGCACACACTTGCCGATCGCCATTTTTGGCCATTATCGATCTTCACTGTCAACCAGCAATCCATACCGATCCAGCAGAGGCAACAGCCAGTTTTGAGCTGGTTCGGGATGCTCTTCCAGAAGTTTTCCAAAGTTGTCGGCGGCCATTTGCTGCATCGTATTGTCATCGGCGCGAACCACGCGAATCCTCCCGTCGGATTGTTGACGGATATCCACGAGGAAGTCTTCGCCCGCTAAAGTAATCGCGAGTGCTCCGGCGTCGTCGTCAACGACGAGCAGGGAGCAACCGGCCGGTCGACGTTCTTGCATTCCCATACGAAGCCGCGGGCCGGCCGTGGTCGCACGGGTCACGAGGGAGTCGGTTTGCCTGCGAATACGCAAATGCTGCAGCGTGCTGCCACCACTGCTCATTGAGCCGCCGTTTCCGCCTGACAGAAATTGACACGCCTTGCGCAACGCAGCGTCCCAGGGCAACGGCAGATTCTCGTCCGCCAGCTCCTCAACCGCGCGATCAATCGACCGTCCATCTATTCCCATGTTACGAAAGCGTTGCCGGTACGATTCCCTGCTCTCATCGGGAGTGAGCCAACCACCAAACTGCTCCCATTGGCGATTCCAGGCAATCCGTTTGTCCTCCTGAAACAATGTCATCACGTCATTGATTCGGGAACGGGCGTCCGCGATGGGGCCGTCATCGAATTCCGGTAAATCGTTCGACCATTGAGTCTCGGCCATTACACTCGCAGGCGGGCTGTGCTCTGCCCGCCACCACTCTCGCCAACGTTCGGCATCCTGACCGTGCCTTTGTCCGGTGACCAGTTCCAACCGGTTTTGCAACAACAGTTTTTCATCCGGCGGAGAGACATCGACCAGCCGAAGCAATAACGGCACAGAATCCGCACAACCCTGCTCGTTGATTATTGTCAGGCATCGATTCGTCGTCCTGTGAGCAGGATTCGCGACGATCATGCGCAGCCGATGCGTTGTATCCAATGGCAACGTCTCGTGTTCCTGCACCCAGGCGATTTCGCAAGTCCATTTGTCGTAGCCTCGATCGAGTTCATCGCTGGCGGCGTTGCGTTCATCGACGCGGTCGTCGTTCAGGCGTGCCATCAGCTGTTTAAAGTCCTCCGGTAAGCCGTCGCGTTCGATTCTCAGCCGCGACAACAGTAAACGGCGAACTTGTTCCGAAACACCCCCACCTGCCTCGGCAAATCCCGCATGAGCCAGCAGCGGCAACAGCCAGTCGCGTGAAAGATCCGGGTACAGTTCCAGCAACGTCAAAAAATCCTCCGCAAACACAGCTTTGGCTGCAGGCGGGCCGCATCGCAGCAGACGGACCCGGCCGTCCCGATACTGTTTCAATTCGATCAGATAGCGATCTTCCGTAATCCGGATCGTCCAACGGTCTTGACTGTCGGCGCTGACGTGCAGCCGCCGGTATGGCGAGGCAGATTCCTCCAACAAAAACTGCATATGCGTGTCGGTGACTTCAGCAAACACGAAGAGCCCGGGCCGCGACATCGAGCTTTCATACCGGGATCCGCCACGGCTTCCACCGGAGCGGCCCCACGATTCGCCTCCGAACTGAATCAAGGCATCAGTCACTGCCGCCAGGCCCGGCAACCACATTGCACCCTTTTCACCGCGAGCCTCCATACGACGACGACGGCCCATGTCGCTTAACCGAGCATCACGTTCTCGAATTCTCTCATGGCTTTCGAGACGAGTTTCAGCCAGAAGTTGCGCCTCTTCTTCGCCAACATCGTGCGCCTGCATGGCGTCACGCGTGAATCGTTCCAGCAACTCGTCGCGGGACATGGTCGGGGGCAGAGGATCTTTCCAGTCGCGAACAAGGGTCAGGCGTGTACCCGCCAGTTGCCATTTCAAAAGATGCGCCGTGTACGGGGCGACACGCTGAAGTTCGCCGAGATCGAACTCGGGCACATGTGCGGATTCTTCCTGAATCAATCCACCGCCGCAACACTCATTGAGTGCGGCCAGCGTCAACAACGTAACGGACAAAATTCGTGGCAGACAAAGCCACAGCCGCTTGCGATAACAAGTATTCATTGTTCTGTTCCGTTTGCCCGATTATCTTGCCCTACCGGCATTTTAGGGTCGCCGGACGTCTGGGCAACAATTGAATCCCTGTCGGATTTTGCCATTCTGTGTAAGATTGATTCAGCAATTCCCGTATCTCATGCAGAGTCACTGATTGGTCATGCTGGTCGTCCGTTACCTTGTTTGCTGCCTCGTCTTTCTCTTGTCGCAACCGGCGTGTGCATGGCAAGACCAGCAATCGGAGTCCGTTGATTTCAGCCGCGACGTGCGGCCGATCTTCTCGGATACGTGCTTCAAATGTCACGGTCCCGACGAATCCAGTCGCGAGGCCGACTTACGTCTGGACTCAAGGGAAAGCGTGTTTGAGGATCTGGAGATCGTCGTTGCCGGTGACCTTGACGGAAGCGAGCTGTACCTGCGTCTGATCTCTGATGATCACGATATGCTGATGCCGCCGCCCGATTCGGGCCGCAGTCTGACTCAAGAACAAATCAACACGATACGCCGCTGGATTGAACAGGGCGCCCATTGGGGCGAACACTGGTCGCTGGTACCGCCCGTCAAACCGGATCTGCCCGATGTCGAACAATCCGCCTGGCCGCACAACGACATCGATCGGTTTGTTTTGCATCAACAACAGCCTCGCGGCCTGAGTCCCTCTCCCGAAGCCGATCGCCGCACGCTGGCCCGCCGCGCGGCACTCGATTTGACCGGCTTGCCACCAACGCCCGGGCAAGTGCAAGCCTTTGTCGACGACACCAGTGACAACGCATGGGATAGCTACATCGACATGCTGATGTCCACACCCCAGTACGGCGAACACATGACCCGATACTGGCTGGACGCCGTGCGTTACGGCGATACCCACGGTTTGCATCTGGACAACTACCGCGAGCACTGGCCCTATCGCGACTGGATCATCAACGCGTTTAACACCAACCAGCCCTTTGACCAGTTCGCCAGCGAGCAACTGGCCGGCGACCTGATGCCTCAGCCGACGCGTGAACAACTGATCGCTACCGGCTTCAATCGTTCCCACGTCACCACCAATGAAGGCGGGTCGATCAAGGAAGAAGTCCGCATTCGTAATGTCACTGACCGGGTCTCTACCTTTGGAACCGTTTTCCTCGGCATGACGCTTGGCTGCGCATCTTGCCACGATCACAAATTCGATCCCGTTTCACAAACCGAGTTCTATGCCCTGTCGGGATACTTCAACAGCCTCGACGGTGATCCGATGGACGGTAACATCAAGGACCACGCGCCGGTCCTTATGGGCGGCAGCGAGGAACAGCTGGCTCAACTGGGCGAATTGGAGTCCGAACTGAATCGCATCGAAGAACGGATCCGCGAACAAGTGGCCGCATGGAATTATGTCGAGCCCGACCACCCACCCACCGTCAATCCACCCCCCGTCGAGGAGTACTGGATCGACGACGATTTGCCGGCCAGCGAAATTAAACACGGTGCATGGCAATCAGGCGACGATCAATCGCAACCCGTGCATCGAGGCAAAACATCCTTTGTTCACGAAGCGGAAGACGGCCAGCAATACTTTGTGCAAAAGGTCGAAACGCCCTGGACT
>JBPCVB010000384.1:0-6000 GCA_051010855.1 Pirellulaceae bacterium
CCCATGTCGATTCCGTGATACAGGGCCAGTGCCATGATCGCGTCGTCGGCCGGGCTTGAATCTTGCGCGGACAAGGTTGCAACATTGATGCAACAAACGATGGCGGTCATCACCAGAGCCAAACAGATTCGTAAATGCAACGAGGACCCGATTCGACTTGATTTATTAAACATTGTGTACTCCTAATTGATGTGTTGATGTTTTCCTGGTTGGTGTAGGGCAATCGCTTTGTTCGCTTGCGATTGGCCCAAAGTAGCAGGCTCGCTCCGCGAGCCGTTCGCCTGGCGAGAACGTAATCGCGGACGGCTCACGGAGTGAGCCTGTTACTAAAGAGCGGACGGCTCACGGAGTGAGCCTGCTACTGTCACCGCAGGTCAATTTCTTCGACCCCCCCCGCCCTTGGAGGAGTAGGTGCTGGATTGGCCACCATTGTAGGAGGAGTAACAATACTCGCCCCAATTCTGGGTCGTACCGTGACCGGAAAGGTCCATGGCATCCTGATAAACGCCGATGTCGATTCCGTGATACAGGGCCAGTGCCATGATCGCCGCATCGGCCGGGCCACGACATTCCAGGGTTACCATGCTGTAACATTCCGTATCATTCAGATCGCGGCATGGTGGCGGTGAATCCTGTGCTGACAATGTGCCGGCCTGGCAGCTGAAACCGATAATAGTCGTCAGCAGCCCCAAACAGATTCGTGAAAGCAACGGGGACCCGATTCGATTTGATGTATTAAACATTGTGTACTCCCTGGTCATGTGTTGGTTATTTGGTTGGTCGAAACAATTGTTTGTCTCTGTGCTGCCAACCGTCAGGGAGATGTAGACCCCGCCTCACGTATTTCAACAATTCGGCATCGAAAAAAAACTCGTTTTTGTGTGGCGGGTTGTCGAGAAACTTGTCGGTATACGCAAAAGTAGCAGGCTCGCTCCGTCGAGCCGTTCCCCTGCGCTTTGGCCCAAGGTAGCAGGCTCGCTCCGTCGAGCCGTTCGCGCTACCATGATTACGCCGCGACAAGATTGTTTATGCTTGGTCAGTGTGGATCTAGTGAGGCGGACGGCCCACGGAGTGGGCCTGCTACTTTTGCGACCTTGGAGAGCGAACATGTCCTCAATCATCTTTGAGATTTTTGATCCAAAGGCGGATGTGGATATTCGACAGGGATGTCATTTGCCGCATTGGTTTCAGGCTGGCGTTACCTGTTTCGTAACATTCCGAACCAAAGACTCGATCCCGGCTGAACTTGCTCGTTCGTGGTACGGTCGCCGAGACCAATGGCTGGAACAGCACGGTGTGGACAGCAACTCCGCGAGTTGGAAGTCCGCATTTCGATTGTTGGATGAGTCGATGCAGCGAGAATTCCACGAAAGGTTTTCGCAGCAATTCCTTGATTATCTGGATCGAGGGATTGGCGAATGCCAGTTGCAACGCCCCGAAATTGCCCTGATTGTGGCGGACAGTTTGCAACATTTTGATGGTTCACGGTATGAGCTGGGCGATTTCGTTGTCATGCCCAACCATGTGCATTTACTGGTCTGTCCGTTAGGCGAAAACACGATCGAAGACCTTTGTTACTCGTGGAAAAAGTTCACTGCCGGCAAGATTAATCGTCTGCTTGGCAGAACTGGACATTTCTGGCAGTCCGAAAGCTTTGATCATCTGGTTCGTTCGGCTGATCAACTCGAAGCGATTCAGCGCTACATTGCCGAAAATCCTGCCAAAGCAAGTCTGTCCAACGGCAACTACCTTTATTATCAGCGTGCAAAGTAGCAGGCTCGCTCCGCGAGCCGTTCGCAGATGTAGCAGGCTCGCTCCGCGAGCCGTTCGCTTTTTCAAGGAAATGCTGCCGCCTGCGGACGGCCCACGAGTGGGCCTGCTACTTTGGGCACCCCGGGCGAACGGCCCACGGAGTGGGCCTGCTACTTTGGGCACCCCGGGCGGACGGCCCACGGAGTGGGCCTGCTACTTGGAGCCTGCTGCTTTTTCTTGTGGCGGCCCAAACGTCGGTTCAACGGTTCTCAAATTGGGATGAATCCTAATTTCACCGAGGACCTGACATGAAGATCACAGGAAACAACTCATCCATCGTCTTTACCAGGCCGCTTGCCTTGATTGGCATCGTTGCGTTTGTGGCATTTGCACCACAGTCGGCTAACGCCCAATCGCAAGAAGTTTGGCACGTCATTAGTTCACCAATCCAGTTCGTTGACTTTGCCGGTAATGGAGTCGTGGATGGCATCTTTGGGTCGACGGCCATTGTGAATTCTGATGGCTTTGCATTTGGCTGGGCAATTGCGATCACTCGCCGCGGTTTTTTGATGGCTGGCTATCGACGCGGTTGTTTGCTCGATCAGTCGACTCAAGAATTCGCGTTGGGTGGATTCGCCCTGTTCACTCCGTTTGGCGGTAACACGCTTGATGAACGTGAATTGGTAATTATTGTCGTACCCACACAGGGCGCCGACGAGTGCTTGATCTGGGATTTAATGAGTAATGGCGGCGACGCCAATTCGCTACCGTTTTTGGCCAACGGATCGATTTGGCGAACTAGGTAAGCATTAAAAAAAGTAGCAGGCTCGTTCCGCGAGCCGTTCGCTTTTTCAAGCAAGTACTGTCGAATGGCGAACGGCTCACGGAGTGAGCCTGCTACCCCCGGCGGACGGCTCACGGAGTGAGCCTGCTACATTTCTGGCGACTGATTGAGCGGGGCTCGCGGCCAATCTAGAATACGAGCTACCAATTCAGTCATCGTTATCGTTTCGAGGAGTTCGTCAAATGTCTCGCTCACTGGTCTTGTTTTTGGTTTTGCTCACGCCGGCGTGGGCCTCGGCACAGCCGGATACACCGGAGCCCACCAAGGTCGCATCGGTCGAAGGCGTTACCGAATACCAGCTGGACAACGGGGCACGGGTGGTTCTGTTTCCCGAAGCCTCCCAACCCACGATTACTGTCAACATGACGGTAATGGTTGGTTCTCGACACGAGGGATATGGCGAAGCTGGCATGGCTCATCTGCTCGAACACATGGTGTTTAAGGGCACACCTACTTTTGAGGATGTCCCGCGGGCCTTGCGTGATCATGGTGCGCGATTCAATGGCACGACCAACCGCGACCGCACAAACTACTTCGAGACCCTGCCTGCCACCGACGAGAATCTTGAATTTGCCATTCAGCTGGAAGCCGACCGGCTGGTGAACAGTTATGTGGCTCATGAAGATCTGATTTCCGAATTTACCGTTGTCCGCAACGAGTTTGAACGCGGTGAAAACAGCCCGCAGGGAGTCCTGCGACAACGTGTCATGGCGGCGGCCTTCGAATGGCACAACTACGGCAAGACCACGATCGGCAACCGTTCCGATATCGAGCGTGTGCCAATCGACAATTTGCAGGCCTTCTACCGCAAGTACTACCAGCCGGACAACGTGGTGCTGGTTATTACCGGACGGTTTGAAGAATCCCGGGCTCTGGAACTGGTCAACAAGTATCTGGGTTCGATTCCCCGCCCCGATCGCAAGCTCGACGCAACCTATACCGAAGAACCCCCGCAGGACGGCGAGCGCTACGTCGAACTGAAACGGGTTGGCAAAATTGGTTCAATCACGGCGGCCTACCATATGCCAGCTGCGTCGCATGAAGACTGGGCTCCATTGTCGATGCTGGCCAGTGTGATGTCCGAAGACAAGGTTGGATTGCTGGAACAAAAACTGGTCGAGAGTGATCTGGCCAGCAGCGTGTCGGCACGCTCGGACAATGCGCATGATCCCGGATTGTTTTTTGTTTCGTTACAACCTACCGAAGGTAACCTGGAGGCCGCCAAGGCAACGTTACTTGAAACCATGGACGATCTGGGTCAGGAGTTGTTTACAGCTGCAGCGGTGGATCGGGCAAAAACGCGAGCCATGCGACGGTCGGAAAACCTCACAATTGACGCCAACGCGATGGCTCAGGCACTCAGCAGCGCGTCTGCAGCCGGAGACTGGCGGCTGTTGTTCCTGCAACGGGACCGAGTGGCCGAAGTTTCTGCCGAAGATGTAAATCGCGTGGCCAAAAAGTACTTTCCGCCCCACAACCGAACGGTCGGTGTATTTCTGCCAACGGACGAGGCTCAACGAATGTTGATCCCGGTGGTCGCCTCGATCGCGGATGTGGTCAAGGACTATAAGGGCGGCGAAGCCGTCGCGGCCGGCGAAGCGTTTGATCCTACGCCCGAAAACCTCGACGCCCGTATCAACTTTGCCAATATCGATGGTGTGCAGGTCGCTCTGCTGCCCAAACAAACCACCGGTGAAACAGTCAATCTGACGATGACCTTGCGTTATGGCAATGAACAATCGTTGCAGGACAATACGACTGCTGCCGGATTCATACCGTCCATGTTGATGGCCGGGACCCAAAACATGGATCGTCAGGCCTTGCAGGAACGCATGGCAGCCATCGGGGTTCGTATCTTCCCCGGTAGTGGCGGTGGTCGACGCGGTGGTCGACGCGGCGGTGGATCACGCGGTGGCTCGGCAGGACAATTGTCTTTCTCGATTCAGGCCAAACGCAGTTCATTGGGCGAAGCGATTCAGCTGGTGGGCGAGATCATGCGAGAACCCGCCTTTCCCGAGGAAGAATTCGAGCGAATGAAAACCCGCATGGTCGATGGCATGAAGTCGCGAATGACGGACCCTCAAATGCTGGCCCGGAATGACATGTCACGTGCCATGTCCCGATACGAATCCGATGACGTGAGGTATGTGCCGACTCTGGACGAGACCATTGAACGTATCGACAACCTGACGCTAGAGCAGGTAAAGCAGGTCTATCAAAACCAGCTTTCCTCGGCCACCGGGCAGATCGCGATCGTAGGTGACTTCGATCAACAGGCTACGCTCGCGGCGCTGGCGGAAATTCTGGGTGACTGGAAATCGGATGTAGAGTTTGCGTCTATCGACCGTGAAGCGCTGGATGACGTGACGGGTTCGAACTCGGACATCGTTACGCCCGACAAGGCGAATGCTGTGTTTATGGCCGGCCTCCCGTTACCGCTCAATGATGCCGATGACGACGCGGAAGCCTTGCGGCTGGGCAATTTTATTCTGGGCGGCGGTTCGTTGTCCTCTCGATTGGGTGATCGAATTCGTCAGAAAGAAGGATTGTCTTACGGCGTTTCGTCATCGATCGCGATTCCGACCAGGGGTAATGACGCGCGATTTACGATCAACGCGATCACCAACCCGGAAAATATCGACGCCGTCGAATCCGCGGCCATGGAGGAGTTGACCCGCTTCATCGAAGAGGGACCAACGGATGAGGAAGTCGAAACAGCTCAGGTCGCATGGCTGGAAAGCCAAAAGGTTTCCCGTTCACGCGATGGCTCGATTGCCGGCCAGATGAGCTCCAATCTGTATCTGGATCGCACGTTCGAGCATACGAGCGAGCGGGAACGAAAGATTGCCGAGTTGACGCACCAGGATATCAAGGAGGCCTTCAGGCGTCACATCGATCCCGCAAAGCTGGTGATCATTCGTGCCGGGGACTTCAAGGAGTAATCGACGCAGGGCCCAACGACTGATGGTTACCCCGCCTTGCGGGCATTGTCCCGCAATGCGTGCTCGGGCAGCAGTTTGATCTGTTGGGCCTGGGCACCGGAACGTTGCAGATGGCCGTCCTGCCAGCGATGGTTCATTACCGCTTCGATAATCGACTGGGCGATTGACACTGCGCGGCGGCCGTCACGACCGCATACCCGAGGCTGACGCCCTTCGACGATCGCGTTCAGAAAATCAATCTGCTCTTGTTCGATCGCGTTGTGCGAACGTACTTCACGATTCGTCAACGGCAACACGCGGTCAAACAGTTGTTCTCGAATCTGTTGTTGCTGGTTGTCCTTGAGCGAGTCGACATCACGGTTGACCGACGTATCGATTAGGGACGAAGTGTAAATCGATTGCAGTTTGCCGGTACTCAGGTCGGCCGACACATAACCGGCTTCGCTGAACCACGAGATATTT
>JBPCVB010000385.1:0-5471 GCA_051010855.1 Pirellulaceae bacterium
GATGGTAGTCCAGCACCTCGTACAGACGCTGCCTTGTTTGCATTTCGTCCAGTAGCGACCGCTGGGTCCCTGACTGGCGAATTGTATTGTAAACATGTTCGGCTGCCAGATTCATGGCGCGGAAAGCAGAAAGTGGATACAGTACCATGTCCACCCCCAGGTCGCCCAATTCCGCAGGATCAAGCAGCGGTGATTCGCCAAACTCGGTCATATTGGCCAGCACCGGGACCGGCAGATCCTCGCAGAACTGTCGGTAGTGTTCGGGCTCTGTCACCGCTTCGGCAAAGATCCCGTCCGCGCCCGCCTCAACGTACCGGTGACAGCGTTCCAGGGTCGCTTCCAGACCTTCGCTGGCAAGCGCATCGGTGCGAGCCATGATGAAGAAATCGTCGTCCGTTCTGGCATCCGCCGCGGCGTGCAGGCGATCGACCATTTCGGCGGTTTCCACAATCGCCTTGTTGGGTCGGTGGCCACACCGTTTGGCAGCTTCCTGATCCTCCATGTGCACACCGCAGGCCCCGGCCCTGGTGAAAGTCCGAATCGTTCTTGCGATGCTGAAGGCGTGTCCCCAACCCGTATCGGCATCGACCAGCAAGGGCAGGTCTGACGCCGCGGTGATCCGCTCGATGTCGGTCGCAACGTCATTGATTGTCGTGATACCCAGGTCGGGAACACCGTACGATGCGTTGGCCACTCCGGCTCCAGACAAATAGATCGCCCGATAGCCGGCCTGCTGCGCCATCAGGGCACAGTAGGCATTGATGGTACCCACGATCTGCAAGGGCTTTTCATCCTGCAGAGCCTGGCGGAAACGGGAACCAGCGGATTGGGAAACGACCATGGAGTCTCTAGTGTGCGGAATCGGTACAACCAACAGCAAGTGCCGCCTCATTATCAATGAATCGGCGTCCGCTGCCAGTCCTCAAATGCGTTGCAAAAATGGCGTTTCCTGCGGCAATAGCGCTTACAATCGGCTGCCGTTTGCATTACCTTTGACCCAATAGTTGCACAAGAAATCTGCATCGAAAAAATCTGCATCGAAGTGACTGTTGCTTCGCTCGATAACCCACTGATACGGAACGATTATGTCTACCGCAACCCGCTCAACGATTCAGTCCATCGCCGACAACAATTTTCCGGAACACGTGACGCGTAATGCCGCTCCGGCGCCCCTCTACCATGACTCGATCAGCACGGACCACGCGGTCATTACTTCGACCGGCGGAATCGCGACCAGCTCTGGCAAGAAAACCGGACGCAGCCCCAAGGACAAACGGGTGATCGACCAGCCGGCCATCCACGACGATGTCTGGTGGGGCGATATCAACATGCCGCTCAGTGAGGAGTCATTTGCGCAACTCAGGTCAGCGGCGCTGGAATTTCTCGACAATCAGCCGCACCTTTACGTCGTCGACGGATTTGCCGGCTGGGACACGGACAACCGGCTGAAGGTCCGCATCATTTGTTCGCGTCCCTATCATGCGTTGTTCATGCATAACATGCTGATCCGCCCAACGGCTGGCGAACTGGCGAATTTCGGCGAGCCGGATTACGTAATCTACAACGCCGGCCAGCAAAAGGCCGATTCGTCCATTGACGGTGTGGGCTCCGACACTTGCGTCGCACTGAATTTTGGCGCCAGTGAAATGGTGATTCTTGGTACCGAATACGCCGGCGAAATGAAAAAGGGCGTATTCACCATCATGAATTACTTGATGCCCAAAAAAGGTGTCCTGTCGATGCACTGTTCAGCCAACGAAGGGAATAACGGGGACGTCTCCTTGTTTTTTGGACTGTCGGGCACCGGCAAGACAACCCTTTCGGCCGATCCCCGTCGAGCCTTGATCGGTGACGACGAGCACTGCTGGACCAACAACGGGGTCTTCAACATCGAAGGCGGCTGTTACGCCAAATGCATTGACCTGTCGCGTGAGAAGGAACCGGAAATCTTTGACGCCATCCGCTTTGGCTCGGTGCTGGAAAATACTGTGCAGAATGAACGAACCCACGAAGTCGATTACTCGGACAGTTCTATCACCGAAAACACTCGGGCCAGCTATCCGATCGAGTTCATTGACAATGCCAAGGTGCCGTGTATTGGAAGCCATCCCAAACATATCATTCTGTTGACCTGCGACGCCTTTGGAGTGTTGCCTCCGGTCAGTCGTTTGACTCCGGAGCAGGCCATGTATCACTTTATCAGTGGCTACACCGCCAAGGTTGCTGGTACGGAAGTTGGAGTGACCGAACCGCAAGCGACCTTCTCGGCTTGCTACGGTGCTGCGTTTCTTGTCTGGCATCCGACCAAATATGCCGAACAACTGGCCGAACGCATGAAACAGCACGGTAGCGATGCGTGGCTGGTTAACACCGGATGGAGCGGCGGCGGATTCGGTGCCGGTGCGCGAATGCCGCTCAAGTACACCCGCGCGATCATCGATGCCATCCATAGCGGGGAACTGGCCAACGTTCATTTCCATACCGATCCGGTGTTTGGTGTCGCGATTCCGGATACGTGCCCGGGCGTGCCCGCCAAGATTCTCGAACCACGCAAGACGTGGAAAGACGAACAGGCGTTTGTTGTGGCAGCCCAAAACCTGGCAGGCAAGTTTCATAAAAACTTTGAAACCTACGCTGACCAGGCCAGCGATGCGATTTGTAATGCAGCGCCCAAGATGTAGCGACGGTTATCACCGGCCCGCCAAAATCAATTGGCGGGATTTTTGAGCCGCCGAGGTTAAAACTTCGGTCGGTGGATCGAGAGACGGAGCCTGATCCATGCCGTTCATTATTGGGACTGACGAAGCCGGTTACGGCCCCAACCTTGGACCACTGGTCATCGGTGGCACCCTGTGGCAGGTTCCCGACTCGCAGATTGATCTGTACGACGCACTGGCGGATGTGATCGCTCGACCGGAGGACATCGATCGCGACGACGATCGCATTCCGGTCGGGGACTCCAAATCTCTGTATCAGCGCTCAGCCGGAATTCGAAATCTTGAACGATCGGCGTTGACACTGATCTCCGCGACGCACGAACCGCCGGAACACCTGCTCGATCTTTTTGCACAGATTGCCAACACCACGCAACCGCAACTCGCCGCCCAGCACACGTATTGCTGGGACCAGGTCGATGTGCCGTTGGCGTGCAACCCCGACGATTTCCTGGAAAACGCCGACAAAATTCGCGCTCAGTTTTCCCGTGAGCCGACCTGCTGCCACAGCATTGCGGCCGAGGTGGTGTTCCCCGATGACTTTAATCGGGGACTCGAAGACTGCGGCAACAAGGCCAGTTTGCTCACGTCCAAAACGTGTAGCGTAATCCGCCAGTTGCTGGACTCGCTGCCTGAGGATCAAGACAAATCGATTACGGTGCTGTGCGACAAGCATGGAGGCCGCGGTTGCTATGCAGGAATTCTTCAAGAGGAAATGACTGACTCGTTTATTCGTGTAATGCACGAATCGCGTGAAGAAAGTTGTTATCGCTGGACTGACGATCAAGGCGATTTTGAGATGCGATTCATTGCCCGTGGCGAGCGGTATTTGCCGATTGCGCTGGCGTCAGTCGTCGCCAAGTATTTGCGCGAGTTGTCGATGGAAGCGTGGAACCGGTTTTGGCAGGAACATCTTCCGGAACTGGTACCGACTGCCGGTTATCCACAGGATGCGCGGCGGTTCAAGCAGGACATCGGTGGCTTGCAGGCGAAACTGCAAGTCGAGGACCGGGTGATCTGGCGTGCAAAATAACGCGCAAGAGAATAACTGTTCTTGCTGGTTCCAATCCGCATCGTCCGCAACAAATCGCGCGTCGCTGTGCTACTTACCCAAAAAAACTTTTTGACAATCCTTTACCAGGCGTCATGATTTGTTGTGGCCAGTTTCAACCTCAAGGTTTGAAGCTGAAGCTAGCCCCCCCTACCCGGTCCCCCTCTGGGTTACTGCAATGTTGTCATCTACGAACAAGGCAACACTCGAAATATGTCCCATCCCCAAGGCCAACCAACTGACACACTCCCCAAATTGCAACCTGCACCGATTGTGATCACCGATCGTTCGACGGTTTTGATCATTGAGGACGATCCATTACAGATCGAATTGCTGGAAGAGGGCCTGTCACGCAATGGATTTCACGTCCTGAGTTGTGCGACCGCCAGTGCCGGACTGCGTTTGGCAAAAAGCGAGCTGCCGGACGTGATTTTGCTGGATCTTGGATTGCCGGACGGCGACGGCATGAAGCTGTGCGAGCGGCTGGCAGACGAACCAGAAACTGTGCAAACACCAATTATTGTCATCTCGGGCACCACCGACGACGACGTTGTCCGCCGCTCGCGTGCGAGCGGCGGCAAGTTTTTTCTGCACAAGCCTTTTGACCCCAACACGCTGCTGCTGTTGATCAACAAGGCCATCGACGATCGCGTCAGCTGGTACTAAAGAGGCTGTAGGCCATAGGTTGCAGGCTGTAGGCAATCGGATGCTTCCGCAGCGTACTTCATCAGTCGAAATTCGTTGTTCGATATTCGACATTCAAAACCACTCCTTCGTGCCTTCGTGGTTCCACCTCTCTCCGCAACTTGACCCGCCTGGCACCGTCGGAGATATTGTCGGCCATGCCCTCGTCGCAACCAAAAACGGTGCTGATCTTGTGCACCGGCAATGCTTGTCGGTCCCCGATGGCCGAAGTCCTCTGGAATGACCTGGGTCGGGGCACGTGGCAAGCGCAATCGGCAGGATCCCGGCCCGCCGGATTCGTGCATGAAATGGCCGTGCGGGCCCTGCAGGAACTGAACTTGCCAACTGAGTTACTGGTCAGCAAATCGTGGTCGCAATTCGAGGACCTGCCTTTGGATCTGGTCGTGACACTCAGTGATCATGCGCGTGATTCTTGCCCCGCGTGGTCGGAGGCCCGCCAGACGTTGCACTGGCCGTTTCCTGATCCGTATTACGCCGAGGGCAACGAAGAAGAAAGGATGGCCGCATTTCGCGAGGTCCGCGATCAGATGCGGCAAAAAATCCAGTCGTTTCTCGTCAGCCAGGACTGAAGGAACCTTCTCCCTCGGGAACCCGAAGCGTTAGCGAGGGCATGGCTGAATGAAGTAGGTCCCTCGCTGAAGCTTCGGGTTACCTGACTCCGTCGAATACGAGCACGAAGCGCCAGCGAGTGTACAGGTGCCTTGTGGTTCACTCGTTGGCGCTTCGTGCTTATTCGCCAAGTCTCCGCAACTTGACCCCTGATTCACGGTCGGGGATATTGTCGCCATCACATCGGTGACAACCCCAACCGGAACACAAGGCAACGTCCGTGGCCAAAAAGCGTGAGTTTCACATGGATCAGAAAACTCGCGATCAGGCGAGCCGGATGATCGATTGGGCGCTGGCCGAAGATCTGGGTTCTGCTGACCCTGAACAAATGCTGGACGCCACGACTGTAGCGGTGGTTCCTGACAACGTACGCGGTTCGGCACGGTTTGTGT
>JBPCVB010000386.1:0-7208 GCA_051010855.1 Pirellulaceae bacterium
GATAACGAGTGGTGGATTCCTGATCGGATGTCGCTCGGGTCTTGCGGCTAAACAGCCGGCGAACAAATCCCGGTTTTCCCTCATCATCGACCTGATTTGAACTGCGGCCAAACAGGAATTCCAGCAACTGGTCGGTGCTGAGAATCAGGGCCACCGCAATCAGCATCACTGTGTATCCGAGCAATTCGTGTTGCAGTCCCTCCTTGAGGTCGATTCCAAAGACCTGATCTGCAATCGGAATGACCAGGATACGGATTGAATTCATAAACACCGCCCAGAATCCGGCGGAAATCAGCAACAAGGTTGCCCGGAGCCAGGGACGACGCAGCGAGATGATCAGGAATGAGGTGCAGAACAGCAGCGTAAAAAATGACTGCACGCCGCTGCATGCCCGCTCTACTTCATAGTTCTGATCGGGAAAATTAAGTGTCGTACCGGGCGAATAATGCTTGAAGTTCAGGATGTCCAGATACCAGCTGCTAATCTGGGCGCTGACACGTTGCAAAAAGGTAATCAGGCTAAAGTCCCAGTTGAACGGCAACATGAGGATGATCACCAAAGGCAGGCTGAGCACCAGCAAGTTCTTGCCCGATACTTCTCCATCCCTGGTCATGCCGAACAGGCTGGCCATCAACATGACCATACTGGCCGCCGAAAACCATGACTCCGCAAATAACGCCCCGGCAACACCAAACACGATCCCGGACCAAAACAGCACGACGCTGAGTCTGCGCCGAAAAAACGGCTCTTGCAAATTCCTCGGCCAGCGAATCACAGCAAACGCCACGACCATCAGGATCGCGAACGGAAAAAATTGATAGTGGGGCCGCGCCCACAGGTTGGAAAAATAATAAAGCAACAACGGCAACTGGGCCGCAATCGCGATGATATACGGCAACGTGACCCGATTGATTGCGCTTCCGGCACTGGTCGTGCTCACAACGGGTTTGGCGGGAGTAGTTGCTGCTGTGGCCATTGATCAGGAATCCGGTGTATTTGTGGAGACGCGGCGAATGGTTGATGGGGGGAAGATCACGGCAAGATAATGTCGGCCGACCACGGAGCGTGCTCTCGATACCAATCTACCGATCTTTGCAGTCCGTCATCAAGGGAAACCTCGGGTTTCCAGTCCAGCAAACCCCCTGCTTTGCCAATCTCGGCCCATGTCGAGTCGATATCTGCCTTGTGGAAAGGCTTGTGGTCAATCCTGGCCGCCTTGCCCAGCATGTTTTCCAGTTTACTTATGATCTCATTCAGGGAAACGGGATTGTTACCGCCTCCCAGATTAATGACCTCAAAACCCAATGGTCGCAAAGCCGCAATCGTCCCCCGAGCGATATCATCGATATAAGTGAAATCTCGTGATTGCGTTCCGTCGCCAAACAACTCGATCTCGTCGCCGTCGTCAATCCAGCGGATAAACCGAAAAATGCTCATATCCGGCCGACCCGCGGGACCGTAGACGGTGAAGTACCTGACGACCGTCACGTCGATCCCGTACAGAAAGTGGTACGAGTACGACATGGCCTCAGCGGCTTTCTTGGACGCTGCATACGGCGAGATCGGTGTATTGACTGCCAGATCTTCGGCAAAGGGCATTTCCTGCCCGGCATACAGTGATGAAGTTGAGGCCAGCACAAATTTCTTCACGTCGTGTTTTCGCATGCTGTCCAGCAGATTCAGTGTCCCCATCGCATTAGTGGTCATGTAGACATGGGGATTTTCCATGCTGTAACGCACGCCGGCCCGGGCCGCCAGATTTAGCACGCCATCGAATCGGGTCCCGGCGAACAGGGCGTCGACTGCCGCGGCGTCTTCAATGTCGATGGGTTCAAACCTGAACTCCGGGCGTGTCTGAAGTGCGTCCAGCCGATGTTGCTTGAGCCGCACATCATAGTAGTCATTCAGGTTGTCGACACCGACGACCTGATGCCCTTCGTCCAGCAAAAACTCAGCGACCTTGGAGCCGATGAACCCGGCACAACCGGTAACCAGATATGATTGCATAGAGAATGTCCGCTCGAATTGCGGTTAATGCGGCGACAACGACACCGCGGGGAGGGGTCAGGCTTTCCAGATCTTTTCGCGATCCGACGAAACATGCTTGGTGGCGTTTCGCGTGTCCACAACGACTTGCGAATGCCGCACGATGTCATCCCAGTTGAATACCGAATGATCGGTGGCGATCAGCGTACAGTCGAGCGACCCGAGGTATTCGGGTGTCAATTCCTGACTCGACATGTTGGACACGTCAAAATTACGCATGTTGGGCAGCGCGGGAATGTGGGGATCGGTGTAGGTAAGTTCCGCGCCGCGTTCCTGCAGCAATTCCATCAACTTGAATGACGGGCTTTCACGCGGGTCGTCGACATCCTTCTTGTAGGCCACGCCAAGGATCCCGACCTTGCTGCCCTTGATCGGTTTGCCAACGCTGTTCAGCGCTTCGGCGACGCGATTAATCACATAGGTGGGCATGCCGGTGTTGATCTCGCCAGCCAGTTCGATGAACTTCGTGGGAATCTCGTGCTTGCGAGCCACCCAGCTTAGATAGAACGGATCGATAGGAATGCAGTGACCGCCCAGTCCCGGCCCGGGGTAAAAGGCCTGAAAGCCAAATGGCTTGGTCTTGGCGGCATCGATGACTTCCCACACATCAATGCCGATTTTTTGGAACAGCATCTTTAACTCATTGACCATCGCAATATTGATGCTGCGGTAGGTGTTTTCCAGAATCTTGCAGGCTTCGGCGATCTCGCAGTTGGAAACGGGCACAGTGGATGTAACTGCCTGGCCATAAAGCTGACAAGCGACGTTCAGGCTACTCGGGCAAATCCCGCCAACAACCTTGGGAATCGAATTGGCGGTGAAGTCCGGATTCCCCGGGTCTTCCCGTTCGGGACTATAGGCCACAAAGAAATCCTTGCCGGCGACCAGGCCGGTGGCTTCCAAAATCGGCAACATCACGTCACGTGTTGTGCCTGGGTACGTCGTACTCTCCAGTACCACCAATTGTCCCGGTCGCAGTCGCCGGGCAATCGCCTCGGTCGAGGAAATGACATATTTCAGATCAGGGTCGCGGCTGTCATTCAGAGGCGTCGGCACACAGATCAGTATCACGTCCGGTTCGTCCAGCCGGCTCAGGTCGGCGGTAGCCTCGAACTTGTTCTTGTCGCGCCAGCCCTGGATCTTGTTGTGTTCAATATGCGCGATGTAGCTGCGACCTTCGTTCAGCGATTGCACCTTGTCGTTGTCAACGTCGAATCCAAGCGCCGGAAAATCGACGGATACAAAAGCATCGATCAACGGCAAGCCGACATATCCCAACCCGATCACCCCAACCAGGGCGGTGCGGTTCTGGATTTTTTCCATCAGCGGCGTCGCTGATTCCACAAGTACCTCAGACATACTTCACCAAAGCAAAAACTTGATCAGGGAACTCCAACCTGCCGGGTGTAAGGATGGCCGATCTGGAAGAGTTATAAGTGCGGAGCGCAAGCTCCCATTATCTTTCGGGCGGCATTTTAAGTCTATGCCGGTACCTTGCGACTGGCCTGGCTAACCAGAATGCCGGCGATTCGCTCGGCCGCCCGGCCATCCCAAAGTTCGGGACACTGGCCGGTCTTGTATCCACCATCAATCACCTGACGCAGGCAGGTTTTCAGCCGCTCTGCCGAACTGCCGATCAGGGTGCTGGTTCCCTCGTCGACCGTGACCGGGCGTTCGGTGTTCTCACGCATCGTCAGACAGGGCACGCCCAGTGCCGTGGATTCCTCCTGCAACCCGCCCGAATCGGTCACGATGACGCGGGCCTGGGAAGTCAAACAGAGGAAATCCAGATAACCGATCGGGTCCAGACAATGGATGTTGGGCTGGTCATTCAATGAATCGTACAAACCAAACTCATTCAATCGAGCCACGGTGCGCGGGTGAATTGGAAAGACCAGCGGTAATTCGGTCGAAATCTCTGCCAGTACCTCGACCAGTCCTCCCAGTACATCCGCGTGATCAACATTGGATGGACGATGTAACGTGACGACTCCATAGGTGCCGGGCGTCAGCCCCAAATCGTTCAAAATGTTTCTCGACCTGGCACGTTCGACCTGAGTCAACAACGTGTCGATCATGACGTTGCCAACCAGGTAAATGTTCTCGTCCGGATGCCCTTCCTGATTTAGATTCGCGATGCCCGATGGCTCCGACACCAGCAGCATGTCGCAGATCGAGTCGGTCAGCATGCGATTGATTTCTTCCGGCATGTCGCGGTCGAAACTACGCAGGCCAGCTTCCACATGGGTTACCGGAATATGCAACTTGACGGCTGCAATTGCCGCGGCCGCCGTGGAATTAACGTCGCCCACCACGATCATTCGCTCAAAGGGCTCGCCATTGTCGGCTGCATCCATCAGCACCTTCTCGACGGCCACCATTACATCGGCCGTTTGTTTCGCGTGGGTTCCTGAACCGACTTCCAGTGAGATATCCGGGCGATCAATACCGAGTTCTTCAAAAAAGACGTCGGACAGGTTTTTGTCGTAGTGTTGTCCGGTATGAATTAGCACCGGCTGCAATTCTTCATGCGATTTCATGGCCCGCAGAATCGGGGCAATTTTCATGAAGTTGGGACGGGCTCCGACGATACAGGCGATGCGCATTAATCAAAGGTCCATTCAAAAGTCTGTTGGGGTAATTCGAGTCTTAATGATGGCGTCTGCTGTGTCTCAGCAACACGATTCAATTGACAGGTGACCGGTTCCGGCTGCAGCAACCAGCCAAGTGGCTGTGACCGGGCACCAGACTGGCGATATACGATTACCGTGTTTTTCTCACGATAACCAAAAGCCGGGCAATACCAACCTTCCATAATTTCAACATTTGCAGTTCCAAAAAAACCAAGCCGCCGTCGAGCGCGACCGTCGTCCAGCACGAACTCCGGCTGGTGCAGCTGGTTTTTGCCAGTTGATTCCACCAGAATGCCCGGGGCAATATGCAGGTAGGCTGCCAGTTCCACCGATTTGTTGCCGGGAGCAAAATCAACGCAGATCCATGCTCGCGGGTCTGCAGCAGCCGCAACCAGCCGGCTCAGCCGCGGAATGCCATGTCTCCGATATCCGTCGTGCGCCGCCATCGACCAGATCACGTCGCCGGTTCGTCCGGATTTCGATTGCAACACACGGCCTCGACGGCCCATTCGAAACTTTGACCAGACATCGCACTGATTCTGCCCGCCGACTGTCATGACGTTATGGGCAATTGAGGAGCGACAAAAGTGTCTCATCGAACCATCGCGATAATCGAAGTTGCCGCTGTCGACGATCCACCGTCGTCCCTCAACGGAGGCCTCGATATTTAACAAGTCGCAATGGGCGTGGGCGGGCAATCCGTCAGCGCCAACCGGTCCAAAGTCGAATATCAGGAAATCGGATTGTTTGTCCTGTTTATCGTCCGGGCGGGCGACCCAGTAGTGCCCAACAATCGGTCCTGATGGGGTACTTTCCGGAAAACCCGCCGTGTCTGCCAGCGCCTTTAGCTGTGAAACATCGGGGGCTTCGCCAAATCCGCTGTCGCCAAAAAGCGGAATCTCGCCATCGGGATGCAGGATATGTTGCAAAAAATCCCACATGCGCCTGGCGTAATCCAAACATTGCTCACTGATCTCAGGAGCAGCTTCACTGGTCAGACCGGCCATCTTCAGAACGTTGCCCAGAATCTGGCAATGGTACATCGGCGACAATTCAAAATGCTCGCCGTGATCCAGTACTTGTTCTGGTAACTCGCGTCGCAACCCCCGGCGCGCAGTGGCCAGCCATTTGGCCGATTGACCGGTATCCAGAAACGAGCCAGTGATCGCCAGTGCTGTGAGGTTTTCAAACAGGTGATTGCCGCGTAAATCAAATTCCAGATGATCGTGCAGGTATTCAAGCTGTTGATATAGGCTGCGAACAACAGTGGACTGCAATTCCGCTGGAGGCTCGCCCAAACTCAGCAGCCACACCCAAACCACCGCGCGACGTGATATGCAATAGGGGTGCCATGCGTCTGCCGATACCCTGACTGCGACAGGATCGTGCTGATGCACCCAGGTTCCGAGGAATTGCCAGATTGTTTGCCAGGCAGGGTTCTGCGGATCGTTCACGGCATCCTGGTCGGCCAGGAAGGACATCAGGTACTCATGGTATTGCAGCTGAAAACGCCACAGATGTGACAGGTCGTTTTGCTGGCTCAGTTTCCATTGAATGGGCCATCCCAAATCAACGGCTTCACGTAACAACACCAGCCGCCCGGCCGGCAAATCGCCCTGGGAATGGCTGCCGTGATTTTGATATGACCGGGTAACGATTGCCGCTACACGCCGAAAATTGTCATCGGACCGGATGGAAATCTGATCGGGTACTGCGATCTCGCCGATGGGCCGGTCCCCTGCCCTGCGTTGTTGCAACACGTTGACGCCCCGGCGAGCCAATTGAGTCCAGCGATAGTGGCGGCCGATCTGCACCGCGCGGTCCAGTTTTTGCGCGGCACCATCTTCACCTGTGGCCATTTCGGCAGCCTGCAATTCCAAAGGCAGCTGTTCCATCAGTCGCTGGTCCCGTGTGCCGCAGCCGACCGATGGGCGAGATCGGACATGTCAACAACTGCCACGTTGTCCCAGTCGACTTGCTGTTCTGCCTGGCCCAGACTGACGAACGGAAATGCGTCCAGCAGCTTTTCCAGTTTTGCCTGGGCCCGTTTGAGACCCACGTAGGACTTGAAGCGTCGCGGCAAGGACAACGATTCGATGAGCGGCTGGTCGGCGTCGAAGTCCCGCGGATGAAAGTACGTCATCACGTAGTCGCTTTGCCGGGTAAAGCGGTGAATCATGGGAGTCGGCAGCAAACGAAAATATCCTCCTCCGGAGAAGATCACTGGCCGCCCAAGGCAGCGATACGTGTTGATGGGAAATTCGCGCAGGCTACCCGAGGACGTTTTGACCAGGACGGGGGTTTCTTCGCCGAACTCGGTAAAGCCACCGTGAGCGCGGCCTGCCGGAAAAACCGAACAGTCGACTTCGATACCCGCCGCGATCAACTCTTCAAATACCCAACTGTTTTCTGCCGTCAGGGAAAACCCCGGTGCCCGGTAGGCACGGATCTTGACGCCCGCCGTATCCTCGAGCGACTCGATCGACTGTTTCAAATCCTCGCGAAACTCGGCGGGATGCTGTTCATAGG
>JBPCVB010000387.1:0-4980 GCA_051010855.1 Pirellulaceae bacterium
GTGTGATGGCGGCCGGGTGCAGTGCATTGTGATGGTCCGCGACGATTTCTGGATGGCGGCGACGCAATTCATGCGGGCCCTGGAAGTTCAACTGATCGATGGCACGAATTCCGCAGCCGTGGACCTGTTTCCAGCGCGGCACGCTCGACAGGTTCTGCGGGCCTGCGGCCGGGCCTTTGGCGATCTGCCGGAGTTAACCGAACAGATGAGCAGGGAGCAGAAGGCGTTTGTCAAACAGGCCGTTGATGAATTGTCGGAGCAGGGAAAAGTCGTTTGTGTGCGGCTGGCGCTGTTTGCCGATATGCTCAAGGACAAACCGTGGACACCAGGCACGTTGAACCGTCTGGGCGGCACCGCGGGTGTTGGCGTGACCTTTCTGGAAGAAACGTTTAGTGTCTCCACCTCGCCGCCATTGCACCGTCTCCATCAAGCTGCCGCCCGTGCGGTACTCAATGAGTTGCTCCCCGACGCCGGAGCAGACATCCGGGGCCAGATGAAATCCCGTCATGAGTTGTTGCAGGCGTCCGGCTACGTCGACCGGGCGGACGCCTTTAACGAGTTGATGCTGTTGCTGGACAGTGAGTTGCGACTGGTCACACCCGTCGAGAAAGAGAATTCGGATACTCCCTTTTATCAGCTGACTCATGACTATCTGGTGCCGTCATTGAGGCAATGGCTGACTCGCAAACAAAACGAATCGCGTCGCGGCCGCGCTGAACTAAGACTTGCCGATCGCTCGGCATTGTGGAATGCGCAATCGGAAAACAAACAGTTGCCGTCGCTTCCCGAGTGGATCAACATACGATTTCTGACACGGAGCAGCACCTGGACTGAGCCGCAACGCAAGATGATGCACAAGGCCGGGCGGGTTCATGGCCTCCGCGGTGTCATCAGTGCCCTGCTGGTGGTGATGCTCGTATTTGCCGGCTTGACGATTCGCAACTCTTTCTCACAGCGGCAACGGCAGGCCGAGGCCACGCGTCTGGTGGAAGGCTTGCTCCAGGCAAACACCTCGTCAGTCTCGTCGATCATTGAAAATCTCGGGGACTATCGTCGCTGGGCCAATGACGACCTGGCGGCTGCGTTTGACGATTCACCGTTCGACTCGAATGCCAAACTCCATGCGGCGCTGGCAATGCTTCCCCAGGATGAATCGGTGCTGGACTTCCTCGGAAAACGGCTGCTGACGGTCGAGTCCGATCAGTTTGCGTATGTGCGTGATGCGCTGGACGATTACCGGCGGCGGCTGATCGAAGGTTACTGGGACGTTTGCCGGAATTCCGAACAAGACGCTGGTGTTCGGTTTCAGGCTGCCTGCGCTTTGGCAAGCTACGATCCGCAGAACGAATTTTGGTCCCGGCGTGATTTCGCGGACTTCGTCGCCGGGCACCTGGCAAGTGCCCTGCCCTCGGAGCTGGGGCCGTGGCGTGACGCGTTGCGGCCAGTCAGTTCGTCGCTTGCAGAATCGCTCAAGGCGATCCGGCTGGACAATACCGCCAGCGAACAAACCCGTTCCTTCGCGACGGATGCCTTAGTCAACTATTTCGAAGATGACGTCGACCAGCTGTTTGGATTGCTGGTTGATTCCAGCCAGAATCAATTTCCCATCGTGTTGGCCGCACTTGCAAAACATGAAGATCGTGCCATCGATCTGGGAGAAACAGAAATCTCCAAATCGTTGATGGAGCAAGTCGACGATGACGCGAAAGAGTCCCTGGCCAAACGCCAGGCGAATGCCGCCGTCATGTTGCTGCGGATGAACGCCGCGGATTCGGTCTGGCCCCTGCTGACACACAGCCCGGATCCCCGGGTCCGCACGTATATCATTCATTGGCTAAGTCCGCTGGGCGGCAATCCTCATCAAATCATTGATCAATTCGAGCGAGAAACAGATGACACCGTCAAACGGGCTCTGCTGCTTTGCCTGGGCGAGTTTGACGAGTCCAGTTGGCCCGAAAATGTTCAGTCTGGCTTGATTCAGGAGCTGCTGACTATCTATCGCGATCATGCGGATTCGGGTCTGCACGCGGCCACCCGGTGGTTGCTCCGAAAATGGGGTCAGATTGATCAGATCGCGGCAATTGACGATGAACTAAGGCAAACGGACGAGCAACTTGTGAAATCCGGTGACGCAACTCAGCAATGGTACGTCAACGGGCAAGGGCAAACTCTTGCCGTCCTGGATGCCAGCGTATTCGACATGGGGTATCCACCGGGGGCACTGGACAATACACCGAGCTTCGGTCGACACCGCCGACGAATTGGCCGACGGTTCGCAATTGGCATGACAGAGGTGACCAAGTCGCAATTTCTCTGCCATCGGGCAGACTTCAGCCACAACATGATGGAATTCTATCCCGAGTCGGATTGCCCCATCGGCGGCGTCACCTGGCACGAAGCAGCGTGGTATTGCAACTGGCTAAGCGAACAGGAAGGGATTCCCCAGGAACAGTGGTGTTTTGAAACGGAGTACTTCCCTGAAGAGAAACGAATTAATGTCAAAATCAAACCCAACGCGATGGAACTTACCGGTTACCGTCTTCCCACTGAGGCGGAATGGGAGTTCGCATGTCGAGCGGGTACATCGACGAGCCGATATTTTGGACAGGAGTCTTTGCTCGTACCCGAGTACGCGTGGGTTCTATCGAACTCCGACGGTCGGACCCAATCCGTGGGCCAGCTGAAGCCCAATGATTTCGGATTGTTTGACATGTATGGCAACCTCTGGGAGTGGTGTCTGGAGGCGTATGACCAGGACGGCTATCCGTCGGACAGGGATGGCCCGGTTGAAGACCCCCCGAATCTGAATATCAGTCCGATCCAAAACATCCGTGGCAGCTCATATACCCTGGCCGTTGGCTTTACGCAAAAATCAGAACATCGCGCCGGCATGCCAACCAGACGATATTCAAACACGGGTTTTCGAGTCGCCAGGACGATCGAAGTCCTTGATCCAAGGCCACGGCGAGATTTCTGAAATGGCGATGATGGGACAAAACGGCAGGCGAGTCTCTCCGAGACTCGTGCCGCTCTGTTTCTCGGTCTCGGAGAGACGGAGCTACCGTCAGCAACGGGTAGCGGTGGCTTCCAGCCGCCGATTCCTTGTTTGCCCTCATCCGGCCTTCGGCCACCTTCTCCCCGAGGGAGAAGGAACAATTGCGGCGGCGGGAAGCCCCGCTACAGACACATACCAGGACAAGGAAGGCATCCACGATCTTCGGCGCGCGGATCACGCGATGTGAAAGTTGCGGTTCGCTCCGCGAACCGACGATTGAACGTTGCCAATGGGCGGAAACTATTCGCCGGACTGGAACAAACTGCTTAAGTCAACGTGACGCCACTGGGTCTTGAGCGGAATCTTGATCCAGACTTGCCGTTGCTTCAGGTCGGTCACAATCTGGTGACAGGTCACGTCAGCGTCCTGCTTGGTCGGCTTGGTGGGGCCCCCGTTTTCCCGAAACGTCCCGTCCAGGTTGAACAGAGTCAGATCAAACAGCTCCATGGCCTTCTCGGCATCGATCGAGCCATGAGCATCGGCGGCACGGTCCGTCAGATTGCGATAACGAGTCAGTGAATTGCTGACCGTATCACGCTGTCTCATGCCCCAGTCGGGGTTCAAAAAGGTGTTGACCACCGCCAGCGTATCGCCCCCGTCGGTCGGATTGCGGCGACGGCTGTCGTACGGCGCGTTCTCAAAACTGAAGCCGGTTGGGCTGTCATCCGCGACGGTCCAGATTGAGGCAAAATCGGTTCGCGTGGCGTTGAAGCGATGACTGATCGCGTCGGCGGAGTTGCACTCTACCATCATGTCAAAGACGGAATTCAGAAATGACGGCCGATCCGCGAAAACGACCGAACCACCCATCGACGTGCCATCGTGCAAATCGACGTAGACACCGTTTTCGTTGATCATGGTCATGGCCCACAGCCATCCGGGCCAGCCCAGATTGGCCACCGCCTGCGATCCATCGGTTGGTTTGTAAACCGTCAGGTAAAGCGGGAATTTCAAAAACGCCTCGCCCCAATCCATATTTCGGGCCGTGATCATACCGCCACTTTTGGTCGCCTCGCCCCAGGCCAGTAAACTACTGCAGCCGGCAAACGAATGGATCTTGGACTGATAGACTCCCAACACCGCGCTCTGTCCCACTAAAGCGACCTTGTCCACTGACCAACCGGTGGCGTCGGCAACGCCGCGGTACAACTGCTGCATGCGGTGAGATGACGAAGCAAAGACCCTCTGACCGAATTGACTCAGCGCCTCGTTTTCCGTCATTTCTTTCTTGTCGATCACCGGTTGAACGGTCACATCCCAGACCTGCTGCATGCCGTCTTTGGCAAACGTGCCGTATTGTTGCCCCATTTCGAACCAGGTTCCCTCGAGCTGCATTACCTGGATCAGGTCGTCGCCGGTGTTAAACAGTTTGCCCGCGCCCGACTGGCCAACGAGTGTCAACTCATCATTCGCCATTGTGAGCTCAACGGGTTGAAACGCTGCCAACAGGAAAAGTGTTAACGCCCAAACTCCCGCTCGTCGAAACGGGCCTGTGAGTTTCGCGAAAGTAGTCATGTGATGTACCTTTTGGATTCAAAAATTCGTTTGACGTAGTGGACGAGGCGACGAGTCCTGTTTTCCTTCGAACAATAAGCCAGGGCTCGTCGCCTCGCCCACTACCTTCATCTCGCGATCAGGTTTTGAGAGACCCACTAATTCTGTGGTAACCATTCCGGTTTACATGTTCCAGGCACGTGCAGAATCATGGCGATTGACTCTCGTGGTTGTTTATGTTTTTTTTGTGGTGTAGGCATCTCGCCTGCAATGCCGCACAAAGCAGGCGGGACGCCTGCACCACAATCTCTTCGCGACTCTCCCGGGGGAAGGTTGACTCCTCGACTAACACCTCGCTCAATTCTTTGGTCCCAGTACGAACTGGTATGGCGGCATGTGTTTTTGGATCACGACTGGGCGCGGCACGGGCG
>JBPCVB010000388.1:0-3261 GCA_051010855.1 Pirellulaceae bacterium
TTTCACGACTGTTCTTTCTGTTGATTGCCTTGTCGTTGGGCACGGCCGCGGTGGCGCAGGATCAGGTTCCGCGAATGACCCAAGCGGAACTTGAGCGCGCTCGCGAGATGGCCGCGTCTGTGACGATCTACCGCGACACCTACGGGGTGGCTCATGTTTTTGGGCCGACCGATGCCAGTGCCGTATTCGGTTTTACCTGGGCGCGGGCGGAAGATGAATTCCAGCTGATTCAAAGATCGCTCCTGGGTGGAATCGGGCGGGCGTCCGAGCTTTTGGGGCCCGAGGGCTTTTTTTCAGACCGGGCCGCGAAGCTGTTCGAGGTCGAGAAACATGCTCGCGAAGAGTTCGCAAATGCGGATCCCGCGTTTCAGGAAATTCTGCAGGCCTACGCCGATGCGTTGAATCTGTACGTGCTGGAACATCCCGAAATCGAGCCAGTGATTATCGAGCGGTTCGAGCCCTGGCATCCGCTGGCCGCCGGACGCAGTATGAATATCACTTATCTGACCCTCAGTCCCGAATACGCCATCCTGTCCGGTGCCGCGCGCGCCCAGCCCGCGACACCGGCCACACCGGATGAGGACAGTGACGACCCGCCGGTGCGGGATGGCTCCAACATGTGGGCCATCGCGCCGCATCGCAGTGCTACTGGCAATGCGATGTTGTTTATCAACCCGCACATTCCACTGAATCAGGTCTACGAAGGGCACTTGCACAGCGACCAGGGATTAAACGTGTCCGGAGGATTCGCATACGGCTCATTTCTGTTTCCGTTTGCCGGTCACAACGAGCGGGTGGCGTGGAGCCTGACCGTCAACTATCCCGACGTCATCGACGTGTATGAGGAGCAATTCGATCATCCGGATGACAAACTCAAGTACCGATACGATGGTGGCTGGCGTGAGGCCGAAAGCTGGAAAGAGACGATTCGTATCCGTAGCGGCGACAAGCTGATCGAACGGGAAATCGAGTGCGTCAAGACACACCACGGACCGGTCTTCATTCGCAGTGGCGATAGCGGATACGCGATCTCGGTGGCCAAAATCCGCGAAGGCGGTTTGCCACTGCAGTTCTACGAAATGTCACGGGCTACCAATCTGCAGGAGTTTCAGTCGGCGGTGGGTCGTCGGGGCCTGGTATTTCACAACGTGATGTACGCCGATGTCGAGGGGAACATCTGGTATGTGTACAACTCTGCCACTCCCCGGCGAGATCCCGACATCGATTGGTCCAAACCGGTTGAGGGACATGTTACTGACACGGATTGGCAGGACTATCACACTTTGGATGAACTGCCTCAGGTGCTGAACCCGGACTGTGGATGGATGCAGAACTGCAACTCATCGCCGTTTACGACCAGCAGCGACGCGGCGAATCCAAAACGTGATGACTTTCCTCCGTATATGGGTGTCGATTCCGACGACAATCGAGTACGTATCTCCAAACATATCCTCGCCGGAGATCACAAGTTTACGTTCGACGAGTGGACGGCCGCCGCCTGGGACACGACCGTGCTCGAAGCCGGGCCGTGGATCGAGCGGATGAGCGAGGCCTGCCGCGAGGACTCGACAGCCGATGCAGAGGCGGTCGTCCAGGCACGGCCGTTGCTTGAGGAATTACAGGCATGGGACGGCAAGTGTCGGGTCAATTCAGTTGCCGCGACACTGTTCCTCCTGTGGTACGAAAAAGTGAGAGGCCAGCTGGGAACCATTGACGATTCGGAAATTGTCGGCGCCCTGGTCGAGGTCAGGCAAGAACTGATCGACGACTTCGACCGCTGGGACATTGCGTATGGTGAAGTGTTTCGGCATCAACGTCCCGATGCCGCTGGCGTGTGGCCCGGTGATGACGCTGACAGTTTGCCGATTGCTGCCGGTGACCCGCGGGCCGGCATGGTCGCCTGTTATTTGTCACGACGGGTCGGGGAATCCAAACGCCGCTATGGCTTTCACGGCCACTCATTTGTCAGTGTTGTCGAACTGGATGCCAGCGGCGTGCGTGCATTGTCCGTCGTGCCGTATGGACAAAGCCGTGACCCGGACTCGTCACACTATCTGGACCAGGCGGGTTTGTATGCGGACGGCAAGTTCAAGCCGGCGTGGTTTACGCTGGAAGAGATCCGCCAGAATCTCGAACGGGAATATCACCCGGGTGAGTGAGCGGACAGTTCGCACGATCAGACCACGCGTCGACCCGCGGCTAGCGCCGTCGGCTCAGACAGGTCTCAACACATCGCAGGCTAGTCGTATCGCGTGAACAGACTCAGACTGGTGGCACTGGGTGCGACAACGATGTCGCTGACATTGGCACCGGGACCGATTTGACCCCAGTTGTTCTCATAGATCGCATCTTCCAGGAACACCGGAGTTTCCAGGAACTGGACGTGACCATCTTCAAAGAAGCAATTTTGTCCGTAGCCACCGTGATTGTTGCTGGCCCGCCCCGGATTGCGTGCGCTGGGAATATCGGCCAGGAGAATATAGTTGGCCCGGTGTTGATTGACGCCCGAGTCATAGCCTTTGTCGGTCTGGTGGCCGAGGCTGTAGGCAAAGTCACCACCGGCCAGTTTTTGCATGGCTTGCAGCTGTTCGCCCGTCCCATTGGACATCTCTTCAAGCGTAGGAATTCGGTAATAGGGTGAGGTCCGAATGCCGGCGCACAGAAATTTGGTGTGATCATCGATCAGTCCGCTGTCCAGCAGCTTGGGCGCGTAGTATCCAGCCACTCCCAGATTGCCGGCCTCGGGAATTTCAATGTGCCTGCCGCCGGAATTGTCGGCATATTCCAGCAACGCAAAACCGACTTCACGCAAGTTATCCTGGCAAGCCATTTTGCGGCTTTCAAAGCGGCTGTGATTGATGGCCGGGAGAACAATGGCAGCCAGTAACATTAAAACGGTGGCTGCAATCACAACGTCCATGATCGAGCGTCGACCGTGACTTGCGTTTTCTCGCGTCGAAGAGAACCAGCGCCGGTTGGGTTTTTCAACGGTCTGATCCGCGGCCACGGCAGGCGGCGGCAACGTAGCAATGTATTCGCAGCTGCGGCGAGCCAGGCCCGCCGGAGGCAGTCCGGGCGGCGACAAGCCGTCCAGTGGTGCGATCTGGTCCCTGAGGTCCTGAAGTTCTTCCTTGAGTTCGGGACTTTCCTCAATCCGTTGATCGATTTCTTCTTGCTCTGCAGGATCGAGGGCACCCAGCATGTAACCAAGCAAATCTTTTGACGAGGATTCGTTCACGGGTGGTGTTACTCTACTTTGTT
>JBPCVB010000389.1:0-11061 GCA_051010855.1 Pirellulaceae bacterium
GAATTCAAGCGCGCTGCGGCAATCATTTGTTCCACCGGTCGCGCGGATCGACGTGGCACGATTCTTTACGCGCTGGGCTGGACGCAGCACAGCCATTCGGTGCAGTTGATTCACACGGCGGCAATGATCCAGTTGCTGATGGGTAATATCGGCGTGCCCGGCGGTGGCGTTAACGCCCAACGAGGTCACTCGAATATTCAGGGAGCAACCGATCTGGGTGCCTGGAACAAATTGCCTGGCTACCTGTCAGTGCCCCGCGCAGACCAGACGTCACTGCAAGAATACGTCGATGCCAATTCACCAACTCCCTTACGGCCCGATTCGCTGAACTACTGGTCGAACACGGACAAGTTCATGGTCAGTTTGTTGAAGTCGTATTACGGCCAGCAAGCGACCGCCGACAACGAATTCGGCTACCAGAATCTGCCCAAATACGATTCCCGGTCGAATTATGCCTGGGGCTATATCTTCGACGACATGTATCAAGGCAACGTGCAAGGACTGATTTCATTTGGCATGAATCCGGTTGCCAACGGTCCCAACTCGGCCAAGATGATCGCGGCGCTGGGCAAACTGGACTGGATGATCATTGCCGACTGCTTTGAAACGGAAACCGCGGCGTTTTGGAAAGCGGGCAAGCTGGCCAGCGAATACTATCCGCAGGCAGCCAATGCAGCGAGCATCGATACGGAGGTCTTCTTGTTGCCCGCCGGTTGTTTTGCCGAAAAGGACGGCACGTTCGTCAACTCGTCGCGTTGGCTGCAATGGAAAAACGCGGCGCTCGATCCACCCGGTGACGCCTGGAATGACCAGGACATCATCGCTCACCTGTTTATGAAGATTCGCGAGTTGTATGGGGAGGAAGGCGGGACGGCCCCGGGGCCGGTACTGGATGTCGACTGGAGTTATTCCAATCCCCTGTCGCCGTCACTGACGGAGGTTGCCAAAGAGATCAACGGCACGGATCTGGAAACAGGGAAACAGTTATCCAGTTTTGGACAACTCAAAGACGACGGCACGACAATCAGCGGCAACTGGCTGTATTGCGGCAGCTTTACCGAGGCTGGCAACATGACCGCCCGCCGCGGGCAGGACGATCCAGGCGGATTGGGCTTTTTCCACAACTGGGCGTGGAACTGGCCCCTGAATCGACGAGTGCTTTACAACCGCGCCTCGGCCGATGCTGAAGGCCAGCCATGGGATGCTGCTCGCACAGGTATTCGCTGGAACGGAAATAAATGGGTAGGCGATGTCCCCGACTATCGCGCCGATGCGCCGCCCGACTCCAATGGTTCCTTTATCATGCTGGCCGAAGGAGTGGCCAAGTTGTTCGCTGCCGATTTTGTCGAAGGTCCCTTCCCGGAACACTACGAACCGGCGGAATCGCCCGTCGACAATTTCCTGCATCCAGCGGTCAATGCCAACCCGATGCGAATCACGTTCGACAGCGATCTGGACAAGTTGGGTGACGCCAGCCAGTTCCCGTATGTGGCCATCACCTATCGGCTGACGGAACACTTTCATTTCTGGACCAAGCACGTAAGTGCAACATCGGAATTGCAGCCGACGTTTTTTGTCGAAGTGCCACAGGGCCTGGCTGATGAACTGGGAATTGCCAACAAGGATCAAGTGGTCGTGACATCGGCGCGGGGAATGATGCGTGGTCAGGCACTGGTGACCAAAAGATTGCGACCATTGACAGTGGCTGGCCAAACCATCTACCAGGTTGGCTTGCCCATCCACTGGGGATTCCTTGGTCGGGTCACAGGCCCATTGGTTAATAACCTCAGTCCCTCTGTGATGGATCCCAACTCGGGGACGCCCGAATACAAGGGATTCCTGGTCGATCTCAAAAAGGCCTGATGATGAGCAAGACCCAAACGGTTGCCAAACTGATCGACACAACGACCTGCATCGGCTGCAAGGCCTGCGAAGTCGCTTGTCAGGAATGGAACGACCACGAATTCACGTTCAGTGACTTCGATGGCACCTACCAGACACGCCCGGATCTGGAATTCAATTTCTGGAATCTGATCCAGTTCAATGAGTTCGAACGCGAAGACGGCAACATGTCGTGGCACATGGCCAAATACCAGTGTATGCACTGCGTCGATCCGGGTTGTCTGGCCGCCTGCCCTGCTCCCGGTGCCATTTTCATTCGCGACAACGGGATTGTGGATTTCGATGAGGAAAAATGCATCGGGTGCGGATATTGCATTACCGGTTGTCCGTTTGATGTGCCCAGACGCCATCCCAATTCCAAAAAGGTGTTCAAGTGCACGTTATGTTCGGATCGCACAGCGGTCGGATTGCAGCCGGCCTGCATCAAGGCCTGCCCGACCGGTTGTCTGACCTTTGGCACTCGTGACGATTTGCTGCGGATGGCCGAAGACCGGGTCGATGAGCTGCAGGAGGACGGAAAGGCAGATGCCGGTGTATACAACCCTCCGGGTGTCGGTGGGACCAATGTGTTGTATGTGCTGGAAGATGCCAATGATCCCGAATCGTACGGTTTGCCGCGTGACCCGAAGATTCCGGCCAGTGTCTGGTTTTGGAAAGGCCCGCTCAAATGGATCGGAAATGCGTTGATGCTTGGCGGCATTGCGGCGGTGCTGTTGCATTACTTGCGGTTTGGACCCAGGAAGTTTGAAGAGGAACGTGAAAATTAGGGGCGCGCAGCTACCTCTCCCAAGTCTGGGAGAGGTCGGGGCGCAGCCCCGGGTGAGGGTTGTTGAACGAGCAATTGATTTGATCAAGTATTAGGTGATGAAACACAAAACAGGCATGAGCAACCAATCATTGGAATTTCGCGATCACATGATCGAACGGGCTCGCAAGTTGCGCGCCGATCAAACGGGACCCGAAACCCGGCTTTGGTATTGTTTGCGGAACAATCAGCTCGCAGGATTGAAATTTCGGCGTCAGCGACCTGTTGGGAAATTTGTGGCTGACTTCTACTGTTCCGAACATCGACTAATCGTCGAACTTGATGGCAATTTTCACGATGAGACCAATTGGCAGACGGATACGGCACGACAAGCGTGGCTGGAATCGAACGGCTTCAAAGTTCTTCGATTCGAAAATGATGAGGTTGTGAAGGATATCGATTGTGTTTTGGAAGCAATTTTGATTGCGTGTGGTAAACGGGTTTGACGACTTCCGATTGACTTGCGTGTCAACTCAGTGACGACAACCTTACCCCCCGCTTCGCGGCGACCTCTCCCAGACTTGGGAGAGGTAGTTTGCGAAGACGAAGCTAAAGACAAGGATGAAGAGAGTTTTGCGGTGAATGACAACGACTCAAAATACATGCCGCGTTTCTCGTTCTACGAACGGGTTGTGCACTGGACGGTAGCACTCAGCTTCATCTATTTGATGCTGACGGGGTTGGCGTTGTGGTCGCCGCGTCTGTACTGGCTGGCGGCGGTGATGGGGGGCGGTGAAACGGTACGGGCATGGCACCCCTGGTGTGGGGTCATATTCTCAGTTGCGTTGGGACTGATGTTTCTGATGTGGGTCCGGCATATGTTGCTGGACAAGGACGATCGCCGCTGGTTGCGGCAGGCTCACAAGTACGCATTGCGTGACGACGCCGACCTGCCGGAACCCGGTCGCTTCAACGGCGGGCAGAAAATGCTGTTCTGGGTCCAGTGTTTGCTCGCTGTGTTGTTACTGGCCAGCGGGTATGTGTTATGGTGGCCTGAAGCGATGCCGCAATCATGGCGTTTGGCATCCGTCGTGATTCATCCGGTATCCGCTGTGCTGTCCATTTGCGGGCTGATCGTTCATTTTTATATGGCAACTCTGGCCATGCCCGGTACGCTTCGTGGCATGGTTCGCGGCACGGTAGATCGAGGCTGGGCCAAAACCCACCACCCCAAATGGTATCGAGACAACAGCGAGCGATAGACGATTCGTGGATTTGCCGCGCTCGCGACCTGGCCGCTCTATTTCCGGCTGCTTCGGAAGTGCTAACTTTCTACGCCAATCTGGCCGAATTTCAAAACGAACTGGTGCCTCGCGTCACCGATTTTGACGCGCTACCGGAATTGGCAAGTGAAGTCGCAGAATTCACGGGCCGTTTCGGTACCGACTTGTTGTGTCAACAAGCTGAGTCGCTGACGCCAGATCTCCTGGCCCAGGCCATTGACAACTATTGGCACAATCGCGATGTAGCGTCTCCAGCCAGCTTTTTCGCGCGAGTAGTATTGCAACCCTGGGCAATTTGCAGTGATCTACAATCGGATGATCACGCCGACAACCATTGCTTGCGCTGCGGTCACCTTCCCCAGGTCGCCGTTCTGCAGCCACAAGGTCACGGCAATGCCCTGTCCCTTGTGTGCTCGTTGTGTTTGTTCGAGTGGGAGTTTCCGCGGCTGCGTTGTCCAGGATGCCTGGAACAAGACAGTCGAAAACAGGAGTTTTTCGCGGCTGATTCTATCAAGGGCGTGCAGGTAAACGTTTGTCGCGGTTGTAATATGTATATCCATTGCGTGGATAAATCCCGGGACCCTGCAGCCATTCCGTTTGTTGATGAACTGTCTGCGTTACCGCTGGACATGTGGGCGCGGGAAAACGGACTTCAGAAGTTACAACCCAACCTGGCCGGCCTGTGAGTAGCGTGTTTCACGGCGTACATCGGCTGTACGGGTTGTTCGGCCAACGGTTAATCGCGGCAAACCGTTTTTCCACCACGATCGCCAGCTAATTGGTCTGAACCACCATTCATGGCCGATTCCTTTCCAACGTTGATTATGGATGGTTGATTCGTCCCGGAGGGAGTGTGGTGAATCGGTTGCAGGGAATCAGTGCGAGTCTGCTGGTATTCGGGGTCGTATTATTAATGTCCAGCGAATCCCACGCGCAGGTATGGCGACCCTGTGGCCCGGATACCCTGCCCCCGGCGATCAAGCATCTGGTCCCGCAAGGATCTGGCGGTGCCGATTTTCGACCGGCCTGTCAGCAACATGACAATGCGTATGGCAGCGGTTGTTGTTGCCCAAGTCGCTACGAAGTGGACGTTCAGTTTCTCAATAACATGCTCAACGAATGTTCCTGCTCCCGGAATCCGCAACTGTGCCGCCAGCGCGCATGGCACTACTATCGGATGGTAAGAATGTTCGGCGAAAAGCAGTGGCTACGCTATCGCTAGTCAATAAATTCTACGGCTCCATCGCGCCGCGAGTCGGCCACCGCGTGTAGCTGGCCGCGATCGTCCAGTCCCGCGAGCTTGACGCCGCCGAAATAGCGATCGGCAGCATCGAATGGCCGCAAAACCAACGGCTCACCGAGCTGGCTTGTATCAACGCCCGGTTCGTATTGTGCTCGTAGTTCGTCGTCACAAGCTTCGATGTGAATTCTTGGTGCCGCAACGGCCTCTTCATAAGTCTTGCCATCCAGCACAACATGCAACCAGGTCTGGGCAATGGACGTCGTGATGCGACTGGCACCGGGTGAACCCAGGGCCAGACAACGCCCGTCGGAATGCCAGGCGACCATGGGTGCCATGTTGGAACCAATGCGTGTACCCGGTATCCCGGCATGAAAGCCGAGTGGATTAAGCTCCGGTTCGCCCAGGCTGTTGTTGCAGGCGATGCCCAGTTCCGGAATCACGATACCCGATCCGTATCCCATGCTCATGGTGATCGATACCATGCCGCCATCAACGTCAACGACCGAAATATGCGTGGTCCCGGGCGCATTAAGCGGGCCGCTGCCTGCCGCGGCAAGCCAGTGGGTGGCCGCGTCATGATCAAAGCCAGCATCGTAGAGACGATCGTTACGCTCGCCCTGTAATCCCAATTGAGCTTTCGCCTGCATGACAACTTGATGAGCAGCTGTCGAGCGAGCATCCCAGGTCGATTCGATGCAGCGAATCAGGTATCCGACCGCAGCACCGCCGGCAGCCGGCGGAGGGTTCAGCGCCACCTCAAAGCCGCCCGACAGAATCGACAGGGGCTTGCGCACCATCGCTTCGTACGTCGCCAGATCATTTCGATCGACGAATCCTCCGTGACGAATCACCTCATCTGCAAAACGGGCGGCCAGGTCGCCATCGTACAAGGTTTGCGCTCCCTGTTCGGAGATGGCCTGCCACGTCTGGTCAAGATTGGGGATCTGAAATTTTTGGCCTGCTGGTAAAGGCTGTCCATCCCGAAAGAAACACGCTCGCGACGCAGCTTGCCCGCTTAACAAATTGGGGCCGGCCAATGCCAGCCATCCGGCCATGGTCGTGCTGACCGGGATAGGACGAGAGGCCAACTCCAGCGCAGGCGCGACGATCTCTTTCCACGGCAAACTGCCGTGACGCTGCCACACCATTTCGGCAGCCGCCAACACTCCGGGCACGGAAATACTTGCGTATCCACCCATGACCTCAACGCCGTCGCCGTAAGGCACCCAGGCCTTCCGCCATGCTTCGGTGCCCAGTTCAGGCGTGCGGCTCATGGTGGGAAATGCATCAGCACCTTCAATCAGTTCCGCGTCACCGCCGGGCATACGGACCATAAAGAAGCCTGCACCACCGAGAGAACACATCAAGACTTCGGAGACGGTTGCGGCGAGTGCTGATCCAACCGCCACGTCCACAACGTTTCCGCCCTGGCGGGCAATTCGCGCACCGGCAGCCGCGGTCAAATGCGAATCCGCGGCGATGGCGACTCTGGTCAAGACTGAACCCAAACAGGTGGAGAACACGACGACAGATGTTGCCAGTGTCCGCAGGTCACCCGTTTAATTCAAGCCGAGTTGTTTCGGATACGGATCATTGATCATCATGTTCGATTTGTTTCAGCATCGTGCGTGCGTTATCGCCCACGGGACCATCCGGGTCCAATTCGATCGCCTTGTTGTAAAGTTCGATCGCTTGTTCAATCTCGCCGGCTTTCCAGTTCACTTCGGCAAGGCTGTCCCAGGTATTGGCTGAGTCGGGATATAGCTTGTTGTTGAGCTGGAAAACAAACATGGCGGCTTCCAGCTGGTTGTCATTCAGCAGCTGGTAACCAACTTCATTGGCCTCCGTTTCAAAGTTCACGAACTGATAACGCGGATCGTTAACAAGCTGTTCGGCGAGAGCCTGTAACTCCTCCCGCTTGCCGGCCTGAAACAGTGCTGACAGGTGAGCCATCGGGTCGATGATGAAATCGTCTCCCGAGAAGCCGAGTGCTGCATCCAGCACCGGATCGCGGTTTGCAGCGTAGTCCGCAAAACTGACGTCGACAGCGACGTGCGGCGCGATCCAGTCTTCATTTTCCCACGGAGGCTTGTCCTGCCACCATGCAAATGACAGAAACACGGGGATCTTGCTGTTGGGCAACTCAACACGCCGGTTGTCACCGTAGAAGTTGATGTTTTCGGAGGTCGGCTCGCCCACGAAGACGGCATTGGTGTAATTGTCGAGTTCGTTAACAAGGTTCTGGCAGGCCGAGAATGTGCGACGGCCGATGATGACGAAAAACTTGCCTGGCTGGTTGATCTTGTCGGACCGAATCACGCCGGTAACGATCGGCTTGTTCTTGTAATTGTTGCCGCCGCCATTGAGACGAACGTCCAGAACCAGTTTTTCCACATCGTTCTCTTCGATGAACTCGAACAATCGCTGATAGAACGCGGGGATATCCTCCTCCGGGTCGTCCTGTATCTGACTGTGACGAACATAAACGGTTTTTTGTTCGGGCAGGTACTCGAAGTAATAAATGCGATCGAGTTGTTTCAGGTACAGCGGCGTATTTTCGGCAGGCCGCGCAGTGATCCAGTCGTCGCCCGGTTTGACAAATCCGTAGGCTCGGGGAAAGCGATGCGTGCGCCGGGCGGTGAGAGTTTCCTCAAACGCTTGCCCGTCGCGTTGCAAAGTCAGCGTGATGTCGTTGTCCAGCTGATCGATGATCCCCTGAGCGTGCAGGACTTCGGGAGAACATACGTACATCAGACCGTTGGCCTTGAAGTACTGTTCGTTTTCCACTGGCACGACCGGACGAATCGCTTCCAGTGCCTGATCGACGGCCACTCCGTTGATGGCAACAAGCTGCGCGCCCACCAGTGAGGCGTGGTCCTTGTGGGCGCCTTCAATAAAAACGCCGTCGCTGAACTGGTACAGGTTGATCGGCAGCATATGGTAATGAAACCGACTTTGTTCGATGCCCACACGGGTATGCCCGTATCCGAACATGGCTACGATGCGGGCAAGTCCAGTTACGATCTCGTGTTCCTGCATTTTCGGAATCGAATCGTGCAACTGGTCAACCGCTGCATCAAATTGCTCAGCTGTCGTCTTGCGGAACAGGAATGAATAATCATCGTGCACCGTTGACTGCAGGAACCGCAGGTCGGCTTGCCACTGCTCTGGCCCGATGTCGATTTGGGCCTGGGCACTGGTGGCCAGCAAACATCCGATAACAAGGGTGAACAGGCTTTTCATGACGGTCTGCCCCGGGGGTTGAAATGACTGATAATTGATTGATTGATGGCAACCACCCATTCTGTCGCCGATAAACAAACAAACCCGGCTGGAATTATCAAAGTTTCAGCAGGATTGCCCGGACACGAACCGTAGAACATGAATCCTGGAAATTTCCTGACGAATTAGCGAGAATCAGAAGGTTCGATCCCTTTCCATTGAGGAGATCATCTGTGAACCGTCGCAAATTTTTGCAAGGGAGTTCGCTGGCAGCGTTGGCGATGGCCGCGTACCCACGGCGAACCGCCGCATCTGGCGAGCAAGCCTTCACCACAATTACGTACAACATTCTGGCAGCACGTGGCTATCCGGAACGTGACGCCAATCGTACGCGATTGCAAAACGCCCGACCCCAAATGCCTCGGCGTATTGCCCAGGAGCTGGCGTTGTACCAGCCGCATCTGGTTACGTTTCAGGAATCTGCGGCCGAGGACGTGATGGCTCGCATCGCCGGGGATCTGGAAATGAACCACGTGTATTTTCCAGGTGGTTTTCCCGGAACACTAATGAGCTGTTACGAAATCGTGGAATCGACCAACTGCCCTTTGGCCGGTGAAGTCGAGGGGGCCGCCGAATTATTTTCGCGGCACTGGGGCCGCGCTGTGTTGCGAGTCGACGGAACCGATATGGTCGTGTACTCAGCGCACCTGCACCCCGGCGATGCTGCGATCCAGAAGCGGGAAGTAGCCGCAATGGTTGCCGCGATGAGCGAAGATCTGTCGGCAGGCAGGCCGCTGATCCTGCAGGGTGATTTAAATCATGACCCGACTGATCCGAACTACCAAAGTTGGGTCGACACAGGTTTGCAGGATGCCTTTGCCGATTGCGGCTCTGGCGAGGGGCTGACTTGCAGCACAACGAACTTGCGATGGCGGATCGATTATGTCTGGTCAGCCGGTCCCCTGAGCGAGCAACTGGCTTCGTGCCGTGTGCTGGACGAAGGCGCTTTTATTGAAAACGCCAACGATCCAGCCAGTTTTGCACTCAGTGATCATCTGCCGGTTATCGCGACGTTCACAATCTGAACAGACTGTCCGCATATATCAGGGTGTTCCTGCGGTCGCGACCGTGTTGCCAATCGGTGACATAGCGGACTTGTTCCTGAATGCCCGGCTCATCAATTTGCCAAACATCCAGGCACTCGTTGATCTGGGCAACAACCACTTGGTCATCCAGCCAAACGCCTTGTACTGGATCCCGGGCACAACCGTCGCACGGCGTCCCAAATTACGCAAACCGACTCGGGCAACATATCGCGGAGACAGCGCGCGCAGCCCGATGCTGGCGAAATTAGTATCGCTATTCAGTCGTTCCGCCATTGGCGTGTGAGTGATCCCCGGAGAAAGAGCCAGAACGTCAACGCCGAGAGGCTTCAGTTCGTAGTGCAATGATTCCGCGAGGTTGACGAGCGTGGCCTTGCTCGCTGCGTAGTTCGCATACCAGGGAACTCCCTGATAACCCAGCGCCGAGGCGACGAAAAGGATTCCGCCACGGCCACGCGACACCATCTGGCGGCCAAAATGATGGGCCAAATCAACAGGGGCTGTCACGTTCAGGTCGACAAGCTGTGTTGTTTCCCGGCTGGTGTAGCGAAAGAAAGATCCGGATTGTTCCACGCCCGCATTATTGATCAACAATCCGATTTCGAGCTCATCGGCGGCTTTTTTTACAGCATTCCGACCAACGTCGGTTGCCAAATCGGCGGCGACGACCACGACGTTGATACCGAATTCGTCAGTCAACTCGCGAGCGAGGACATTCAGAACTGATTCCCGGCGGGCCACGAGCACGAGATTCAAACCCTGTTCGGACAATTGTCGGGCGAACTGTTCACCAATTCCCGATGATGCCCCTGTAATCAAGGCCCACGGACCATACGATTCATTGATCTTCATCACTTGACCTCCGGATTCGATAGCGATCAGGTTCGACACAAAATGTGACGTTGCCCGTCGCGAGGTCTTACCCGCAGGTCAAAATTAGTTGCATGCGAATCGTAGGATAGTCCACACGTCCGAAAGATGGGGACGCCTTGTCAGGCGGTCGCAAACGCGTCACACCCGCGCCGGGCGACGCGGGTGTTGCAGGCGGCGTTCGTTATTCCTCATCGACCGGGAATCCGCGTTTACGAAGCAAAGCGCGAGTATCCACATCACGACCACGGAAACGGCGGAAGCCTTCGGCCGGATCAATGGTGTCGCCAACGGAGAAGATGTTGTCGTAGAGGCTCTTGGCAATGTCCGGGTCGTAATAGGTTCCTGCTTCCTCGAACACTTCGGCAGCATCAGCAGTCAACGCATCGGACCACAGGTAGCTGTAGTAGCCAGCTGAGTAACTGTCGCTGGCGAAAATATGCTGGAAATGGGGCGTGCGGTGACGCATGACAATTTCATCGGGCATACCAAGTTCGGCCAGTGTTTCCCGCTCGAACTTGTCAGGATCAATCGTCACGTCGCCCGCCAGATGCAGTTTCATGTCAACCAACGCGCTGGCCAGGTATTCGACCGTGGAAAAGCCCTGGTTAAACGTGGCAGCATTTTCGATCTTGTCGAGCAGTTCCTGGGGCATCGGTTCGCCGGTTTCGAAGTGTACGGCGTATTTCTCCA